>JBEISY010000123.1:0-5794 GCA_040375175.1 Chitinophagaceae bacterium | reverse complement strand
TTTCTCGGTTTATCAACATCATATCCTTTCAACACACCAATATAGTACGCCAGCAACTGCATGGGAATGACACTGATGATGGGTGCGATGAGTTCATCAGCTTCGGGAATGGCAATCACGTCATCGGCGAGTCCGGTGATCACTTCATCTCCCTGGGTGATGACGGCGATGACCTTTCCTTTCCGTGCTTTGATTTCCTGCATATTGCTCACGATTTTCTCGTGATAGGAATCCTTGGTAGCAACGAAGACAACGGGCAGGGTTTCATCCACCAGGGCAATAGGACCGTGCTTCATTTCTGCTGCAGGATACCCTTCGGCATGGATGTATGAGATCTCTTTCAGTTTCAATGCACCTTCCAGAGCAACCGGGAAATTGTAGCCGCGGCCCAGGTAAAGCATGTCTTTTGCATCAGCGTATTTCGCTGCAACAGCTTTGATGGATTCACTCAGTTTAAGTGTTGCTTCCACTTTTGCCGGTACTTCATGCAACTCTTTCAGCAGGTGCATATAGCGGTCATGCGTAATTGTTTTCTTTTCGATAGCGATGCGCAGGGCCACCATGGTCAGTACAGTCAGTTGAGCAGTGAAGGCCTTGGTACTGGCTACGCCAATTTCTGGTCCTGCATGTGTATATGCCCCTGCGTGCGAAGCACGGGCAATACTGGATCCCACCACGTTGAGGATACCAAAAATGATTGCACCTTGTTCCTTCGCCTTTTCAATGGCCACAAGTGTATCCGCAGTTTCACCACTTTGTGAAATGGCCATGATGATATCACCTTTATGGATCACGGGATTACGATACCTGAATTCAGATGCATATTCCACTTCCACCGGTATCCGGCAAAGCTCTTCGAAGATGTATTCCGCCACCATGCCGGCATGCCAGCTGGTGCCACAGGCTACCATGATGATTCTTTGTGCGTTGATGAACCGATCTATATTGCTCTCTACACCGCTCATTTTGATGGTACCTTTTTCTGCATCCAGCCTTCCGCGTAAACAATCATAAATGGTTTCCGACTGTTCAAAAATTTCCTTGATCATGAAATGATCAAACCCGCCTTTCTCAATGGCGGCCAGTTCCATATCAAGCTTCTGCACAAACGGGGTTATTTTTTCATTACCGAGGTTTTTAAGGATCAGTTCGTCTGGCTTGAGGATCGCCAGTTCATAGTCATTTACATACACAACTTCTTTGGTGTATTCAATGATGGGTGAAGCGTCAGAAGCAAGGAAATGTTCGCCCTTACCGATACCGATCACTAAAGGACTTCCTTTTCGCGCAGCGATCAGGGTGTCTGGCTTATTAGCATCCAGCAAAACGATAACATAAGCGCCTACAACACGTTTTAATGCAATACGTACGGCTTCTTCGAGTTCACAATTGTTGTTGATCCAGATGTCTTCAATGAAATTCAGCAACACTTCGGTATCTGTATCACTTTTGAAGACATATCCTTTTTTGATCAGGTCCTGTTTTAACTGGGCATAGTTTTCTATGATCCCGTTGTGGATCATGGCGAGTTTGCCTGATCTGGACATATGGGGATGCGCATTCCGGTCGCTTGGTTCGCCGTGGGTAGCCCAACGGGTATGACCAATGCCAATATGCGCGGGCAGGGCCTTTCCGATCAGGTGTTCCTCTAGCTCAGCTACTTTGCCTTGTTTTTTATAAACATTAAGGCCTTTTTCATCCAGAAGGGCAACTCCAGCACTATCGTAGCCCCTGTATTCCAGTCGTTTAAGTCCTTTAAGAATGATTGGATATGCCTCTTTCTGGCCTACATACGCTACAATTCCACACATATGGTTTCAGGTTAATGTTTAGTGTTGCAAGATAATCACGGAAGAATAGTGTTGTTAACGTAATGCGCTGGAATATATTATTTAATGTGGCTGAACGCTTTGCATAGGCATTGAGGCACTTGGCAATTGGCATTGTCGCACTGCCACATTTTCACATTTACAACAGCGTTCCTTTCAATAGCAGATACGCACAACTGAAGTAGATGATCAATCCGCTGACATCCACGAGGGTTGCAACAAAGGGTGCGGAGGATACGGCAGGGTCTGCGCCAAGTTTCTTCAACAGCAGAGGGAGCATCGAGCCCGTCAGGGTACCAAAGAGCACAACACCAATGAGGGAAAGGCCAACTGTAATTCCGATCTCCATGTAGTATTCACCGTAAGATGAGGGTATGAATTGGGCCCAAAGGATGACCCTCAGAAAACCGATGATACCGAGCAGACTGCCTAACATGATTCCAGAAAGGATCTCTCGTTTCATCACTCTCCACCAGTCCGCAAGAGTAACCTCACCTACGGCCATGGATTGGATAATGAGGGTGGATGCCTGTGATCCACTGTTTCCGCCACTGGAGATGATCAACGGGATAAACAGCGCGAGCACCACGGCCCTGGCAATCTCGTTCTCATAATAGCCCATGGCAGTGGCCGTAAGCATCTCCCCAATGAACAGTACTACCAGCCAGCCAGCCCGTTTCTGAAACAGTTTAACTATGGGTACTTCCAGATAGGGTTCATCCAGGGCTTCGGAGCCCCCGATTTTCTGCATGTCTTCGCTGAATTCCTCGTTGGCAACCCACAACACGTCATCAATGGTTACAATGCCAAGGAGGATGTTATTGTCGTTCACTACGGGAAGGGCTACCCGATTATTCATCTTGAAGACCTGGTTGGCTACCTCCTGATCATCATTGGCGTTCAAAGCGATGTATCTGCCATCCACAAGCTCTTTCACTTTTTTTTCTGGCGGGGCGAAGATGAACTCCCTGATCCTCACGTCATCAATCAGCTGGCCATGATCGTTCACCACATACACTACATCTACCGTTTCAGAGTTTTTACCGAAATGGCGAATATGCTCCATCACTTCCTGTGTGGTCCAGTGTTCCCATACCGCCAGATAGTCTGGCGTCATCAGTCTTCCTACACTTCCTTCGGGATAGCCAAGTAGTGCAAGGGTGATTTTCCGTTCTTCCGGTTCAAGGAGCTTGATCAGTTCCCGAACAACTTCCACGGGTAATTCCTCCATGAAGGCGGTACGGTCATCCGCTGGAAGGGCGTTCAGCAATTCTGCAGTCTTCAACGGTGGCAACTCCTGCATGATCCGTTTCTGTTCGGGGAAATCAAGGATCTTGAAGGTGCTGGCGGCACGGTTGGTAGACAGAGACGAAATAATCTGGACCGCATAGTCGTCGTACTCATTGATCAGGTCAGCCACGTCGCTGATGTTCTGACGGTTCATAAACTCATGGATCTCAAGTTTATGGTCCCTGAAGATGACGTCTTCAAACTGCTCCTGTATCGTCTGATGGCCCAGTTCCATGAAATAGTATTTGAATGGATGGGTAAAAATAGTTTTTTTGTGCGCAGAATATGATACTTCCAGCCTTATTCATTGCGCCCGTGCCAGACAAAGGCCGTGGGGTGTACACTGCCGAGGACCTCGTCAAAGGAACCATTGTTGAAGTTTCTCCCGTTGTTGTGATGACCGGAGAAGAACGGGTGCATTTGGACAAGACCACTATGCACGACTATATTTTTGAATGGGGAAGCAGGAGGGATCAGTGTTGCGTTGCCCTTGGTTATGTGTCTGTCTACAATCATTCCTACAGTTCAAACTGCGAGTATGAGATGGATTATGACTACAATACCATCACCATCAAAACGGTGCGATCCATTGGTGCGGGTGAGGAACTGACCATTAATTACAACGGCACCTGGAATAACAAAAAAAAGGTTTGGTTCGATGTTAAGGAATAATCATCCGAAGGTTTCAAGAACGGTTTCCACATCTTTTCGGTAGTGGCCACCAAATAACAAAAGATGGACAAGAAGGGGATACAACTGGTGAATTTTTTCCCGTTCCGCAAAGCCTGGTTGTAATGGGAATGCTTGTTTATAGCCTTCATAAAACGCGGGTTCAAATCCGCCAAAGAGTGTGCTCATGGCAAGATCCATCTCCCGGTGTCCATAGTATGGCGCGGGATCAAAAATGGCGACATGGCCATTTTGCCAGACCATAAAATTGCCGTTCCAGAGGTCGCCATGCAATAAGGCCGGCTTTTCTTCCGGGATCAGCGATGTCAGTTTTCTACAAAGGCTTTCTGCTTTGGATGCATGGCTGGGGTTCAGCAGATGATGGTCCACCGCCCTCCGTGTGAGTTTCAGGATTCTTTCTTCCGCACAAAAATCTGACCATTTCAGATGCCGGTGATTACACTGGGGAATCTTACCGATATAGTTGTTGTAGTCCAATCCGTACTGTGTGTCTGTCATCTGGTGTTGTGTGGCCAAAGACCTGCCGAAATTCTCCCAGAAATCAGGCTGTGGCTGGCCTCTTTCCAGGAATTCCATCACCACATAAATTTCCTGGTGATACTTGCCGTCAAATAGGGGCCTTGCTACTTTCATGGCGCCAGCATTGGCCAGCATATCCAGACCCTTGCCTTCTTTTTCAAAAAAATCAAGGCCAAACAATGCGGCATTGCGTTTCATAAAGAATTTACCCTTGCTGGTATTCACCAGGAAAGGTTGGCTGATGGCAGAACCTGTGAGAGGGGTAATGGATTGTATGGTAATCATTTCGTTGAAAAATTCATAAAATCATTGTTCTAGGTGATGGGTGAATTGTTGTTGGATTGGCTTGGGATAAAGATAAGCAATTCGTCAGGCTGTTGTGCTAACCTTGATCATTCCATTACAACAAAGTATACTTCAGATTTCCAAGGGAAAAAAACGGTTGAATGAAGTGTTTTTAACGGATCGGGAATAAGGGATAAAGAACTTACTTGCATAACAAACAGTATGGAGGAACAAGGGCAGGATATCTTACATTTGGGACTTAAATGAATGCAGCATGTCCAGCAAAGATCTTTTTCAGAGCCCTGACTATTTCGCCTTGGATGAACTCCTGTCTGAAGAGCACAAAATGGTACGGGAATCCGTGCGGAGTTATGTAAAGCGCGAGATATCGCCCATTATTGAGGAGTATGCTCAAAGAGCTGAGTTTCCGCAACAAATCGTCCGGCAGTTGGGAGACCTGGGATGTTTTGGTCCTACCGTGCCAGTGGAATATGGAGGAGGGGGGTTGGACTATATCAGTTACGGGCTGATGATGCAGGAATTGGAGCGGGGAGACAGCGGTGTACGTTCAACAGCCTCGGTGCAAGGATCCTTGGTGATGTTTCCGATCCAAGCCTTTGGTAGTGAGGAGCAAAAGCAGAAGTATCTGCCCAAATTGGCGAGTGGGGAGTGGTTGGGATGTTTTGGGCTGACAGAGCCTGATCATGGCAGTAACCCGGCCGGGATGTTGAGTCATTTTAAGGACAGGGGAGATCATGTGGTGCTGAATGGAAGTAAAATGTGGATCAGCAATGCTCCTTTTGCACAGGTAGCTGTAGTATGGGCCAAGGATGAGGCAGGCGATATTCGCGGACTCATTGTGGAAAGGG
Organism: Chitinophagaceae bacterium; assembly: GCA_040375175.1. Taxonomy (GTDB): domain Bacteria; phylum Bacteroidota; class Bacteroidia; order Chitinophagales; family Chitinophagaceae; genus Pollutibacter. Next base: position 312 of record JBEISY010000123.1, on the reverse strand, counting down.
GAATGGAGGGATTCAGCACACCAGAAACAAAAGGCAAATGGAGCCTGCGAGCCTCTGCCACCGGTGAGTTGGTGTTTGATCATGTAAGGGTGCCGAAAGAAAATATTTTACCAGGTGTGAAAGGCTTGAAGGGACCTTTAAGTTGCCTGACCAAAGCACGGTTTGGTATCGCGTGGGGAGCGCTTGGCGCAGCGATGGATTGTTATGATACTGCCTTGCGCTATTCTCAGGAAAGGCAACAGTTTGGCAGGCCTATCGGACAATTCCAGTTGCAGCAGAAAAAACTTGCTGAGATGATCACAGAGATCACCA
>JBEISY010000130.1:0-5684 GCA_040375175.1 Chitinophagaceae bacterium | reverse complement strand
CACAATTCCACACTATTACACTATAATGGGTCCCTGTCACGCGGAAGAATTGGCCGCTGAAAAATTGTCTTATCTCACCTTTTCCGGTATTGATGAGGCTGCCACCCAAGAGATCGCTGCTTGTTTTCAGGGACCAAACCTGAATGCCCTGGTGAATACGGATATCTATGGAGTTCAGTATGCAGCCATCCTTAAAAATATCTACGCCTTAGGTGCAGGTATTGCACATGGATTGGAATATGGCGATAATTTTCTGAGCGTATTGATCGCCAATGCGGCCGATGAGATGGCCGGATTTCTCCGTACAGCGGGTATTGCCAATATCGAAGTAGGTGTGCACTATGACGTGCCTTTGTCTAGGCGAAAGTCACCCAACTATGCCGCTTCGGTTTACCTGGGAGACTTGCTGGTGACAAGCTACTCACTGTTCAGTCGCAACCGTACATTCGGGAATATGATCGGTAAAGGCTATTCTGTAAAGTCAGCACAGCTGGAACTGAATATGGTGGCAGAGGGATATAATGCCAGCCGATCCATTCACCTGATCAATCAACAGTTTGCCGCCGATATACCGATTGTGGAAGCGATCTACCAGATTTTATGGGAGCAATTGCCGGCAGAAGAGGGCTTTAAGAAGATTGAGGAGATTCTAATTTAAAACTTGTAGCTCTAATATACATTAGAATGCGGGGGCAGAAGAAAGCCCTTAGGCTAAGTGAGGGGTCAAAGCCTAATGGACATTAGAGATGGTAGAGTCTACCGACTGAAGCAGGGCCATAACCACTGGATAGAAGTCGTGCTTTTGCGGGCTCTTATCTTCCAGTTTAGCCCTGATCTTGTCCATATTCAGCAACAGGGCTTCTTTGCTGATACTCTCCACATGAATGTTTGCGGGACCATGAATTTCGAAATCATCTCTCAAGAGGTCTACGATGGAAACTTCCAGGATCTGGGAAATTTGCTTGACATGATTTACAGTGAGTTGGGTAATGGTGTTCTCGATCTTGCTGTAAGCATTCTGCGAGATTCCCATCTTCTTCGCCACGTAATCCTGAGAATAGTTCCTTAGTTCACGATACCTGCGGATAATTGTGCCAGGCATAAATATTCATTTACACTGCAAATAACTGTGTAAGTGGCCGAATGTTCAAATAAATCGGCTCCATTTTAATGGAATATTCATCAAACTGATGATTTTAACATTTGAGAGGTAACTCGCTCAATGGTTCGATGTTTCAGTTGGAGAGTTATCTAAGATAAAAAGATCCGCTGCAATGCCATCGGCAAACAGTTTTCCTTCCTTGCTTAGTATGATCTGGTTTCCGGTTTTGATCAACAGCCCTTGTCGGCTATGTTTTTCAATTCCTTTGTGTAACTGTGTTAATACATCGTTGCCCCATTTCTCCTTCACCAGTAAAGCATCAACGCCTTCCATTGTGCGAAGTGAAGTCATCAGGTATTCATTGAATTTTTGATTATCTGTAAGGTCCTCACGTTCGTAGGGGATCAGGCCCTGCATCAGGGCGTTGATGTAACGGGCATTGTTGCTGACGTTCCAGTACCGGGCGATGCCATCATAGGAATGCGCGCCGGGACCGAATCCAAAATAAGGAATACCCTGCCAATAGGAACTGTTGTGTTGGCTACGCATCCCCGGCTTGGCGAAATTGCTGATCTCATAATGTTCATACCCCGCTGCTTCCAGCATATCCATCGCGATCACAAATTGCCGGGCCTGCTGGTCCGGGTCCACCGTAGCTTTTTTGCCCTGTTGGATCATGGTTTGCAGCGCGGTTTTAGGTTCAACCGTTAGTGCGTAAGCAGAAATATGGGGCACCTCCAATTCAATGGCGCGTTCGAGGTTTGCCCTCCAGGCATCATCCTCCAAGCCCGGAACGCCGTAAATAAGATCAATGCTGAAATTATGGATCCCTTCTTTGCGGATCAGGTCAATTCCCGCAAGTGCTTCTTCGGCCGTATGCGCGCGGTTCATCCATAGCAGGTCCTCATCTCTGAAGCTCTGGATGCCGATGCTGAGCCGGTTGATGCCCTGACTGATCCAAAAAGGGACGCTGACCTCATTGATGTCATCGGGATTGACCTCAAAACTGGTTTCTGCATCCGGAATGATCTGGAAGCTCCGGCGCACCACCTCCATCAGGGTCCGCAATTCTTTGCGGAGAAGAATGGAAGGCGTACCACCGCCAAAATATACCGTGGTGATCAGCCTGTTCTTTTTCCCCCTGGTCAGGTCGATTTCCTTGATAATGGCATCAACCATCTCAGATTTCGATTGCAAAGAGGTGGAAAAATGAAAATTGCAGTAATGGCAGGCTCTTTTGCAATATGGTATATGAAAATAAAGTCCGGTAGCGTTATCTGCACGATTGATCATCATCAACTAGTTTTGTACAATGCGTGGTACGGTGCTTATCCTCTTCTTATGCTGCTTATCCTCCCAAATGGAAGCTGCTGCCCAGGATAAGTATGCGGTCACGTATCGGTTCCTCGACAAAGATACCCTCCATACTGCGGAAAGCTTAGGACTGAAGCGGGGATTTTCATCGCGAACGGAATGTATTTCCTACATGAATTCGGTGGTGGATCAACAGAAAATGAATGGGTTTATCACTTTTTCGGTGGATTCGGTGCACTATGACAGCCTGAGAGCCGAGGCCTGGGTGTTCGCCGGGGCGCGATACACCTGGAAGAACATACGGGTTCCGGGAAATGACGCCTCACTGTTTTCGGCCCTGGGGTACCAGGAGAAACTGTTCAATGGAAAAGCGGTTGACCTCAATAAATTGCAGCAGTTCCAGGAGCGGATGCTCAGTTATATGGACAACCATGGATATCCTTTCGCTAAGTTTCAGCTAGACAGCCTGGTGATGGATGGGGGCGAAGTGAGCGGTGTGTGGACGGTTGAGAAGGGGCCACATTATAAAATAGATTCTATCACAGTAACGGGAACAGCAAAGATTTCCAAGTACTATCTCCAGCAATACCTCGAGATCCCTAACGGTTCTTATTACCGGGAAGACAAGCTGGAGGCTATCAGCAGGCGGATCATGGAATTGCCTTTCCTGAAAGAATCGAGGCCTTGGAATATGACCATGGTGGGCACAGGATCTGTGGTCAACCTTTATCTGGATACGAGACGCAGCAGTCAGGTGAATGCCATCGTTGGTTTTTTGCCGGCCAACCAGACCCTCGGCGGCAAGATGCTGATCACGGGTGAAGCCAACCTGAACCTGAAAAATGCTTTTGGTGGTGGTGAAACCCTTGGCTTGAACTGGCAGCAGTTGCAGATCCAAAGTCCGAGGCTGAACATCATTTTTCAACAGCCCTACATGTTCCGTTCAAGGTTTGGCTTTGATTTCAATTTTGATCTTTTTAAAAAAGATTCGAGTTTCCTTAACATCAACCTCATTCTCGGTCTGCAGTATATGGTGAGTCAACGGCAGCAGGGCAAATTGTTTTTTCAGAGCTTCCGTACCAACCTGATCACGGTAGATACCAATACCATCAAGAGTACAAAAGCACTACCGCAGTTTCTGGATGTATCCACCCAGAACCTTGGGGTAGACTACAGTTTCAACAATACGGACTATAGACTTAATCCGAGGAAGGGAAACGAATGGTACATTATGATGAGTGGTGGTTTGCGAAAGATCAGGGAAAACAATACCATCCTTGGTTTAACAACGGATGCTTCGGGCAAGCCCTATGATTTCAGCAAACTCTACGATACGTTGAACATGCGGACATATATGCTTCGGATGAAGCTTGCCGGTGCACATTATTTCAGGACCGGCAAGCAATCCACCATCCGGACGGCGATCTCCGGCGGATGGCTCCAGACAGAAAATCCTTTCCGGAATGAACTGTTCCAGATCGGTGGATACAAGTTGCTGCGCGGCTTTGATGAAGAGAGCATCTATGCGAGCCAGTATGCCGTGGGTACGGTGGAGTACAGGTACCTGATTGGCGTAAATGCCTACCTGTTTGCATTTGCCGATGGGGGATGGGCCAGGGACAAGTCTTTTGGTACGGCCATCAGTCATACTTATTTCGGTACTGGATTTGGATTGGCCCTAGAAACAAAAGCGGGCATCCTCAACCTCAGCTACGCGGTGGGCAAGCGTGATGACCAGAATTTCAGCTTGCGTCAATCGAAAATTCATTTTGGATTTGTGTCGATATTTTAACCGATGTATCCACGCGTCTCCACAAATATTATCCATCTAAAAAAGATACTTTTGCAGGGCATGAAATCCGGACGTTCTTTTTTTCTGTTGCTGATGATGCTGTTCTTGGCTTCTGTTACTATGGCGCAGGAAACGGATTCCATTACGCCAATACCTGCCCCGGTGCAGGATACCATCGTACGTCCGCAACGGTTGGATACAGCACCCAGGCCCGTGAGGCCAAAACCGCAACCACCTAAACCAGTATTGGATAGTGTTCGCAAAGATTCTGTGATCAATGATTCTGTTGCCATTGTTCCTTCAATGCCTGCTGTGGATAGCTTTGCTGTGTCTAAGGTACTGCCCAGTGTACGTTTACTCTTTCCCGTTACCCAGCGTTACCCCACCATCTATGGTGCGGAGGTAGGAGGGTACATGAAACAGTATGAGCGGTTCAATGTTACAGCGCCGGTGCAAACAAAGAAAGTGCTGGAACGTACGGTGGAACAAAAGGACTGGATCTTTTATTTTTTCTGTGGACTCTTGCTGGCCGTAGCGTTCATCAATCTTGCGTTTAAAAAATATGTGGTGGATCTGTTCAGGGTTTTCTTCAATACGTCCCTGCGGCAGAAACAACTTCGGGAACAACTTACGCAAACACCCCTGCCATCGCTTTTGCTTAACATGATTTTCTGCGTGAGCGGTGGGGCGTTTATCTTTTTTGTGCTACAGCACTATAACATACGAACAGGTCTGCATCCTGCTGTAGAATTGCTGGTGGCTGCCGGAGTGATCGCAGGAATCTATTTCCTCAAGTTTATTTTTGTGAGCCTGATGGGTTGGATGTTTGACCGCCGCCCGGCAGCAGAGAACTACCTTTTTGCGGTTTTCCTGGTGAATAAGGTGGCCGGATTGACCCTGATTCCTTTTACAATGTTGTTGGCCTATGGCGATGGGGGTACGAGGGAGGTGGTGTTGACACTATCGGCCATCATCCTTTCCGTGTTGGCCCTGATGAGACTGACGAAGGGCTTTGCGGCCATTAATGGCCTGAAAGTGGGCCTGGTCCCCTACCTGGTATTTGTGGGCGCCTTTGATATTGTACCCACAATGCTGGTCTATAAAGTTTTGGTGAGCATTTTTGTATAGAATCTCCGTACCTTCGCACATCGAAATTTTCGAAACGAACCGGTAATTTATGGCTGAGGCAAACAAGTCAGTGAAAAAGATTCTGATTACCCAACCCCGTCCCGAGTCTGATAAGTCGCCCTATTTCGAGCTGGCTAAGCGGTATGCCGTGGAGATGGAATTCTTCCCTTTCATCCGGCTTGAGTCCATCCCCTGCAAAGAATTCAGGAAGCAGAAAATAGAGATCGCCGAGTATTCATCGGTGATTTTCACCAGCCGCAATGCCATCGACCATTTCTTCCGGATCTGCGAAGAAATGAAGCTGAACATCTCCCAGGACACTAAATATTTCTGCATAACCGAAGCGGT
>JBEISY010000299.1:0-3413 GCA_040375175.1 Chitinophagaceae bacterium | reverse complement strand
GGTCAGCTACGTATGGCTTCCCGAGCTTGGCAGCAGTTTCTCCATGATGCTTGACGGCATGAGCAGGATCCTGGTCTTACTCACCGCAGTTTCATTCCCACTGATTTTTGCGGCCACTTCTGGCGCAACATATAAAAATGCACATCAGTTTTATGGATTGATGTTATTGACCCAGTGCGGTTTGATGGGAACCTTTATGGCCGTGGATGCGTTGGCATTTTATTTCTTCTGGGAACTGGCGCTGATCCCGGCTTATTTCCTCGCCTCTATGTGGGGTGGTGAAAGAAGGACCCAGGCGGCGTTCAAATTTTTCATTTACACTTTCGCGGGATCTTTGTTCCTGCTGATCGGTATTTTATATGTTTACCTGAAGACGGCGGACCAGAGTTTTTCTGTGGTGTCATTCTATAATGTGAACCTCACAGTGAAAGAGCAGGGCTGGTTGTTCTGGTTGTTCTTTGTGGCCTTTGCGATCAAGATGCCGATCTTCCCGTTCCACACCTGGCAGCCGGATGCATATGAGCAATCGGCCACGCCGGTCACCATGGTACTCAGCGGCGTGATGGTGAAAATGGGATTGTTTGCAGTGTTGCGTTGGTTGGTTCCTGTTTTCCCGGAAGTCATCAAGGACGTAGATAATTGGGTTATTGGGTTATCGGTAATTGGGATGTTGTATGCTTCTATTGTTGCGTTGGTGCAGGATGATCTTAAACGACTGGTAGCTTATTCATCGATCGCCCACATCGGCCTGATGGCCGCAGCAGTGTTCAGCCTGAACAGCATTGCGATGGAAGGCATGATGATCCAGATGTTCAACCACGGTATTAATATCATCGGTATGTGGATCGTAGTGTACCTGATTGAGCAACAGACCGGCATCCGCAAGATCTCGCAGCTGGGTGGACTTGCACAGCAAGCACCTGCGCTGGCGATCATGCTGGTGATCATCGCCCTGGCCAACATCGCACTGCCGTTGACGAATGCATTTGTGGGCGAGTTCATGATGTTTGCAGGCTTGTACAAATTCAGCCCCTGGTATGCTGCGGCGGCAGGGGTGAGCATCATTCTTGCAGCGGTGTATACGCTAAACATGATCAAAAATGTTTTTTACGGAAACCTCAATACCCTTACATCTTCGTTCAGGGATATCGTGCTGAGAGAGAAGCTGGTGCTCGCGGTGATCGTGATCATCATCTTCGTGATCGGTGTGTATCCCGCGCCTATGTTTGACATGATCAGGCAGGCATCGGATGTATTGTTGAGCAGGTTTACAAAATAATTTAGAGAAGCCATTATGAACGCAATTATCTTATCGGCACTTTATGGCGTGGTGATGATGTATTCAGGAATTTTCCTGAAAGACAAGACTGCCATCCGGTTCACAGCAATTCTTGGTATAGTGTTGCTGATTGTAGTCAACTGGCTGGAGTTTGCCGGCATTCCTTTTTTCAACGTGGATACCAAGGGTATGTTGGTCTTCAATACATTTGGGCTTGTGTTCAATACAGTGGCTTTTGTAGCTACGATGTTTTATTTCCTGCTCTCCGGTAAGGACATGGAAGATGTGGGCAAGAATGTTCCGGATTACTACGCACTGATCTTTTTCGTGCTCTGTGGCGTGTCTGTGGTGAGTGCTTTCCAGAGCCTGCTCATGCTCTTCATCGGCATTGAGATCATTTCCATTCCGCTATATATCCTTGCAGGTAGTGATAAACGAAACCTGAAAAGCAATGAAGCTTCGTTGAAATATTTTTTGATGGGTTCATTCTCCACCGGATTGATGCTTATGGGCATCGCACTGTTGTATGGGGCCACGGGTACATTCTATCTGGAAGGACTCAATCTTGGGGCAGGAACACTTACACCCATCATGGGTATCGGTGTGGTATTGTTGATGGTATCGATGGCATTCAAAGCGTCCGCGGCGCCTTTTCATTTCTGGACACCTGATGTATACGATGGTTCACCAGCGGTGTTTACCAGTTTCATGGCCACCATTGTTAAGGCGGCGGTGTTCGTTGCCTTTTTCCGTTTGTTTGAGAATGCATTTGGAAAAATGCACAGCAGCTGGCAATTGCTGGCAGCCATCATCACTGCAGCCACTCTTATTGTGGGCAACGTTACTGCGGTGTTCCAACAGAGCGTGAAGCGCATGCTGGCCTATTCTTCCATCGCCCAGGCGGGCTTTATGATGATGGCCATATTTGCCCTTAATGCTACCGGGAAGAACGGTCTTATTTTATATGCAGCAGCGTATAGCCTGGCTACCATCGGCGTATTTGCAGTGCTGATTAAAATGAAGGACTACACTTACGATGGGTTTAATGGCCTCGCAAAACATGAACCTGTACTCGCCCTGACAACTGCTATCTTACTCCTATCACTGGCCGGCATTCCGTTGACGGCAGGATTCTTCTCCAAATACTATATGATCCTGAGTGCCCTCAAAACCGGTGAGATGTTCTGGCTGGTGATTGTGGGGGTGATCTGTGCAGCGATCAGCATTTACTACTATTTCCGCGTTATCCAGAGCATGTATTTTAAGGATGCCGATGAGACGCCGGTGGTGCCGGTTACCTCGGGTTTCAAGACCATGCTGATTGTTACGGCGGCCTTGGTGGTATTGCTGGGGGTGAAGCCGGGGTTGTTACTGAATTTGTTGAATCTCTGAACCAGCAATTGGCAATTGACAATTAGCAATTAACAATTGGCACTAGTTTCTAGAGACTAGACTTTAGATACTAGTGCCAATTGCTAATTGTCAATTGCTAATTGCCAATTGCCAACATATTCTGCCGTTTATAATCCCCGGGCGATGCAAATGCGGGGATTCTGTACATTTAGGCCATGAAGTTCCTCGATACGTTGAGACTGGCATGGAATACGGTTAAGGCGCAGCGTCTGCGTACCGGCATTACCGTGGCCATCATTGCCTTTGGCATCATGGCCCTGGTGGGCATTATTACGGCTATTGAAGCCATGAATAAGAGCCTGCGTGAGAGTTTCTCCACCATGGGCGCCAACGCGTTCAGCGTTCGCTTTAAAGAGCGCCGCGTGCAATTTGGCAGGGGCGAGGTTAAAAAGACCGATAAACGCAAGAAAGCAAAGAAAAGTAACGAAGGCAAGATCATTACCTACGAGCAGGCGAGAATGTTCAAACAGCGGTTTGATTATCCCGCCTTTGTGGCCATCGGACTGAATGGTCCCAGGAGCCAGACGGTTTTTTACGAAAGCAAGAAAACCAACCCCACCGTAACGGTAAACGGGGGAGATGAGAACTATCTGCTCCTCAATGGTTACGAAATTGAATATGGCCGCAACCTCAATAAACTGGATGTTGAAAGTGGGCGGAATGTGGCCATTATAGGGAGTGATGTGGCCGAAAAGTTTTTCAGTGGCCGGAAAGAGAAAGC
>JBEISY010000277.1:0-3656 GCA_040375175.1 Chitinophagaceae bacterium | reverse complement strand
CTTGCGCCACCTATCAAATTCATTATTGCATCTGATAAAACTATTCTATCTTCCTAGCAAACTACGCTTCTTATGAGATGTTTGCTCTTGCTGGCAGCGGCAACGGCCACAGTGACCGCCACTGCCCAGCCCAAGCCGGATACCACGGCGCCTAAAAAGGATACTGTTCTCCATACCAAATTCACGGGCCTTCCGCTGAAACCGGAACGACAGATCAAATTTTCCGCCAAGGAAGGGACATGGATGAGTGTTGACGTCTCCCCAGACGGAAACGCCGTGGCCTTCGATCTCATGGGCGATATCTACACCGTGCCCATCACGGGTGGTAAGGCCACTCCCATCACCACGGGTATGGCTTATGAAACCCATCCCCGCTATAGCCCGGATGGTAAGAAGATCCTCTTCACGAGCGACCGTTCCGGATCGGATAATATATGGTACATCGATATGGAGAAGCAAGATACCATCCAGCTTACCAAGGATGCCACGGAGGATTTTCCTGCGGCGATTTGGACCCCCGATGGAAACTATATCATCGCTTCAAAAGGCAAAAGACTGTCTAAATTATTTATGTACCATAAAGATGGCGGCGGTGGTATCGGCCTGAATGAACAGGCTGGTGGACTTAAAACCATTGACCCTGCGGTAAGCGCAGATGGCAACACGGTGTATTATAGCCAGCGTGGTGGTTCCTGGAATTACAATGCCCTCATGCCCCAGTACCAGATCGGTACGTACGACAGAAAGAAAGGTGTTACCAATACCATTACTTCACGTTATGGATCTGCCTTCACACCAACCCTCAGCAAGGATGGCAAGTGGATGGTGTATGGCAGCAGGTACCAGGATAAGACCGGTCTTGTGATCCGCAACTTGCAAAGTGGCGATGAAAAATGGCTGGCCTATCCCGTGCAGCGGGATGAGCAGGAGAGCATTGCGCCGCAGGGTGTGCTTCCTGGCATGAGCTTTACGCCAGACAGTAAGTTCCTCATCGCCAGCTACGGCGGTAAACTCTGGAAGCTACCGGTTGAAGGTGGCAAGGCAACGGAAATACCATTTGAGGCCGATGTGGCCCTGCAGATGGGACCCCGCCTCTATTTCAATTACGCCATTAAAGATACCAGTGCCTCCCTGGCTACACAGATTCGCGATGCGGCACCCAGCCCCGATGGGAAGCAACTCGCCTTCACCGTGCTGAACAGACTCTACGTGATGGACTTTCCTAACGGCTCGCCCAAACGCGTGACCAATTTAAATTTTACGGAAGCCATGCCTACCTGGAGCCCGGATGGTAAGCAGATCGCGTTTGTGACCTGGAGCGAGAAAGACGGTGGTAACGTATACAAGACTACTCTCGGCCCAAAGCCGCTGATCACAAAAATCACGACCAGCGCTGACGGGTTTTACATGCAGCCTGCGTGGAGCTATAACAACCGTATCGCCTTCTTCAGCGCACCCAAGCGCCTCTTCAGTGATGCCGAAGATCCTTTCTTCAGTGGTGCCGAAGCGGACCTGGTTTGGGTAAACGCCAACGGTGGCGCCATCAATAAGATTGAATACGCCGGTCAGTACGGCAATGTGCATTTCACCAAAGACACCAGTCGCGTTTTCCTCAATGGACCTGGAGGTTCATTGCTCTCGATGCGTTGGGATGGTACCGATATCAAAACACATGTGCGCATCACCGGTATTACTACCTATGGTTCTGTGCTGGATGCAGATGATCATAGCCATGGGCAGGGGGTAGAGGGCAGTGGGCAGAGTGAGCCGCTCGCGAATCCAGTTAAATACGTGATGGGTAAGCCCATTATGAATCCAACAGATGCTGTGAACTATTGCATGCTGCCACAAGGTGCGAGCAACCGTGAACCGCAAAACATGCCCACACCTGCAGGAACTATTTTGATGGCGCCTGTCGGCAACCAGGCCGTGGCACAGGTGAACAACAATATCTATGTGATCACCATTCCTGAAGCTGGTAAAGTGCCTTCGATCAACGTGGGCAATGCTGCCTTCGCATCCTTTCCGTCTAAACAACTGACCGAGATCGGTGGAGAGTGGCCCGCATGGGAAGCCGATGGCAAGAAGATCCACTGGAGCCTTGGTAATGGCCACTGGGTGTATGATACAGAGCGCGCGAAGTTTATCGAAGACTCTGTGAAAGCTGCGAAGAAGATTGAAACCAAACGCGCCGCAGACAGCCTAGCCGCATTGGCGAAACTTGGCCCTGAAGCGAAGAAGCTTGCAGATTCATTGGCTAAGAAAAGTAAAGACAGCCTCACGGCGCTGTTCAAAAAAGATACGGCCCTGGCCCGCATGGATTCCATCGCAAAAGCTGAATTGAAGAAAAAAGAAAAATATGCACCCGATGAGCGCCAGGTGAAAGTGTACTATGCCAAAGACATTCCTTCCGGCACTGTACTGTTGAAGAATGCACGTATTGTAACGATGAGGGGCGATGAGGTCATTGAAGGTGGCGATATCCTGATCGTCAACAACCGAATCCAGCAGGTGGGCAAATCAGGTTCCATCACGGCACCACCGGGAACTAAAGAAATTGAATGCTCTGGCAAGACCATCACACCAGGCTTTATAGATACGCACTCCCACATGTGGCCCTTCTGGGGACTGCACAAGAACAGTGTATGGATCTATGCGGCCAATCTTGCGTATGGTGTGACCACTACGCGCGACCCACAAACCGCTACTACGGATGTACTTACCTACAGCGATATGGTTGATGCAGGGATGATTCCTGGTCCTCGTGTGTACAGTACCGGTCCTGGCGTTGGATTCTGGATGTACAACCTGAAAGACCTGGAGCAGACCCGTAATGTATTGAAGCAGTACAGCAAGTATTTCAATACCCAGTACATCAAGATGTACCTCGTGGGTAACCGTCAGCACAGGCAGTGGGTGATCATGGCTGCGAAAGAACAGAAGCTGATGCCTACCACGGAAGGTGGATTGGATTATAAATTGAATATGACGCAGTTGTTCGATGGCTATCCCGGTCATGAACACAGCATTCCTATTTTCCCATTGTATTCCGATGTCACCAGGACCATTGCACAAAGCAAGATGGCCTACACGCCAACCTTGCTGGTAGCTTACGGCGGACCCTGGGCGGAGAACTATTATTACACAACGGAAAGTCCTTTGCATGATCCAAAGCTGAATCGCTTCACACCTTATGAAGAGTTGAGCAGCAAAGCCAGGCGTCGTGCGGGTGGTTTGGGTGGCTGGTTCACACCTGAAGATCATGTATTCAAGAAACATGCACAAGGTGTGGGCAGTGTGGTGAGCCAGGGCGGATTGGCCGGCGTGGGCAGCCACGGACAATTGCAGGGCCTCGGTTACCATTGGGAAATGTGGAGCGTAGGCAGTGGTGGCATGACGCCGCACCAAACCCTGAAAGTGGCTACTATCCTGGGCGCTGAAGCGCTGGGCCTTGATAAAGAGTTGGGAAGTATCGAAGCCGGTAAACTGGCAGACATCGTGATCATGGACAGCAATCCGCTGACCAACATCCGCAACACCAACACCATCAAGTATGTGATGAAGAACGGAAGGTTGTACGATGGAAACACATTGGATGAGATCTATCCCACACCAAGAAAACTTGATATTACGCCTTGGACCAAACAGGCTCCGTT
>JBEISY010000133.1:0-5566 GCA_040375175.1 Chitinophagaceae bacterium | reverse complement strand
TTGGACGTTTGATGTTGGATGCCTTCCAACTTCCACCTTCCAACTTGCACCTTTACCCAACACTTCCTTCCAACGAGATCGCCAACAGCTTCTGCGCTTCCACAGCAAACTCCATCGGCAACTGGTTCATCACTTCTTTCGCGAAGCCGTTGATGATGAGCGCCACGGCGGTTTCGGTATCGATGCCGCGCTGGTTGCAATAGAAGATCTGGTCTTCGCCGATCTTCGAGGTTGTGGCCTCGTGCTCTACCATCGAACTATTGTTTTTTACTTCGATGTAGGGGAAGGTGTGTGCACCGCACTTATCGCCCAGCAAAAGTGAATCACACTGGGAGAAGTTGCGTGCGTTCTCTGCCTTGCGGCCCACCTGCACCAGTCCGCGGTAGCTGTTCTGGCTCTTGCCGGCGGAGATACCCTTGGAAACAATGCGGCTCTTGGTATGCTTACCCACGTGCATCATCTTGGAACCTGTATCTGCCTGCTGCATGTTGTTGGTTACCGCTACGGAGTAGAACTCGCCCACGGAATAGTCGCCTTTCAAAATCACGCTGGGATATTTCCAGGTGATGGATGATCCAGTCTCTACCTGGGTCCAGGAGATCTTGGAATGACTGCCTGCGCAGATGCCGCGCTTGGTCACGAAATTATAGATACCGCCCTTGCCTTCTTTGTCGCCGGGGTACCAGTTTTGTACCGTAGAATATTTTACTTCGGCTTTCTCATGTGCTACGATCTCCACCACGGCCGCATGCAGTTGGTTTTCATCGCGCATGGGTGCTGTGCATCCTTCGAGATAGCTCACATAAGATTCGTCATCGGCCACAATCAATGTCCTTTCGAACTGACCGGTATTGGCCGCGTTGATTCGGAAATAGGTGCTGAGCTCCATCGGGCAGCGCACACCTTTCGGGATGTAGCAAAATGAGCCATCGGTGAACACGGCCGAGTTAAGTGCCGCGAAATAATTATCTGTCGGGGGTACTACCGAGCCCATGTATTTCTTAACTAGTTCAGGGTGTTCCTGGACGGCCTCGGTGATTGAGCAGAAAATGATGCCCAACTCGCCCAGTTCCTCTTTAAATGTTGTTGCCACAGAAACAGAATCAATTACCGCGTCCACGGCGATGCCGCTGAGCCTTTTTTGTTCGTTGAGCGAAATCCCCAGTTTTTCGAAGGTGCGGCGCAGTTCTGGATCGAGTTCATCCAGGGAATTAGGAGCGATCTTCTGCTTGGGAGCAGAATAATAGATCACGTCCTGGTAATCTATTGCTGGGTAGCTGACGTTTGGCCACTTAGGCTCGGTCATGGTCAGCCACTGTCGGTATGCCTTCAGGCGCCATTCCAGCAGCCATTCCGGTTCATTTTTCTTAGCCGAGATGAAGCGCACGATGTCTTCATTCAGGCCTTTGGGGGCCTCATCGGCCTCAATATCCGTCACAAACCCGTACTTATAGTCGGAATTCGTTATCTGTTCCAGTATATCGTCTTGCTCTTCAGGCATAATATCCTCCGGGAAGTTAAGGGTGCAAATTTCCTTTAAGTTGTCCGAAATAAGAACAGTAGAGCGGGCAAATGGTTAGACAAACGGCGGTTTTTCCCAAAATCGTAAGTCAGGTCGCAGTTCGCACAGGTCTCAAGTTCGCAGAGGAATGTTGCACCCAGCCTGCGACCTCGGCCAACAGCGCGACCTGCGACCTGAAAAGCGATTTAAAACCGTTTTTTCACCCCAAAACACCGTCGTTTCACCTTGTCGTTAGTATGACCAAATAATAAATTTATGTTGAAGTGCCATGCAGCTTTTATAACTAAAGTTGCACTTTAGTGAAACATTTTTTTACATTTGTAATGTGAGTTTAGTGTGGTGAAGCGAAGGATTGTTTTTTATAAGGAATATTTCGAAGAATTTTTTCTTCAACAAAGGTCAAAAGTCAGGGATAAATTAATCTGGACATTTACCCTAATCGAGGAACTGGAGAAGGTTCCAGAAACATATTTAAAACATATAGACGGTTCCCGAGGCTTGTATGAGATCCGGGTTCAACAAGGTAACGATGCATTTCGCATCTTTTGCTTTTTTGATGAAGGTCAAATCATCGTATTGGCAAATGGCTTTGTCAAGAAGATGCAGAAGACACCTCGAAGCGAGATACTAAAAGCTGAGAAAATAAAAAGAGAATATGAAGACGAAAAAGCAAAATATAACAAGCCTTGAAGAACTCAAGGACAAGCATTATGGTAAACCTGGATCTTCGAGACGTGAGGAACTGGAAAACGGGTATGAACACTTTAAGATCGGTGTTCTTTTACACCAGGCCCGGCTTGACAAGGGAATGACCCAGGAGGAATTGGCAGAAAAAGTCGGAACCACTAAGTCGTATATTTCCAAAATCGAGAATGATATCAAAGAAGTCAGGATTTCAACACTGCAGAAAATAGTACATCTCGGCCTCGGTGGCCGAGTTCAGGTCTCCATTGAATTATAGTTAGCACAAATTTCTTCTGCGACCTTTGCGACCTGCGAACTGCGACCTGCGAACTGGTCAGCGACCTGCGACCTAAAAAAGCGACCTAAAAAAGCGACCTAAAAAAGCTATCTTTAAGCCATGAACATCATCGTCACCGGCGCATCGGGCAATTTGGGGCAAGCGGTTATACGCCAGTTCCTTACAGCGGGGTGGACGGTCATTGGATTGGTGATGCCGGGCGACAAAACGCCGCTGGATATCGCAGACAAGAAGTTTGTGAAAGTGGAGGTTGACCTGGCGGATGAAATGCATACTTCGCTTGCGCTGGGACGCATCATTAAAAAGCGTGGCACTATTGACGCTGCCGTGTTGACAGCTGGCGGATTTGCCATGGGCGATATTGAAAAGACGCATTCCAGGGATATCCTGCAACAATACAAACTGAATTTCGAAACCACCTACCACGCTGCACGTCCCATCTTCCACCAGATGTTGACCCAGACGAAGGGCAGGATCTTCATGGTCGGCTCAAGGCCGGGATCGGATATGACGATGGCCAAGGGCATGACCGCTTACGCCCTCACAAAGTCGCTCATCTTCCGCCTGGCTGAACTGATGAATGCCGAAGCGAAAGGGACCGATGTGGTTACTACGGTTGTGGTTCCTTCCATCATAGATACACCCGTCAACAGAAAGAAGATGAAGGGGGAAGATTTTAGCACGTGGATGGATCCAAAGCAAATGGCTGAGGTCATCGAATTCTACACTACGCCGGCGGCAGACGGACTTCGCGAACCTGTACTGAAGATGTACAACAAAGCGTAGCTTCGGGAGTGTCCACCACGCAGCCTACATCTGACTATACATATCGTAACCACGTAGCCCTTGTGCACGGCGGCAGTGATTATTTTGATGCAGTGGTGCAACTCATCCGTAATGCAACCACACATATTCACCTGCAGACTTATATCTACGATGAAGATGAGACAGGCAAGATGGTGGCCGATGAATTGATTGCGGCAGCATTACGGGGTGTGAAGGTATATATGCTGGTTGATGGCTATGCCTCGAGCGGACTCAGTGATGCGTTCATCCGGCACCTTGAATTTTCGGGTATACATTTCCGTTATTTTGAGCCGGTGCTGCGCAGCCGGAATTTTTATGTGGGCCGAAGATTGCACCACAAGATCATTGTGGCAGATGGCCGAGAGAGTCTCGTGGGGGGCATAAACATCTCAGATAAATACAACGACCTACCGGATGATCCGGCCTGGCTGGATTGGGCGATGTGGGCCGAGGGCGAAGTGAGTTATGAACTGTTTAAAGTCTGCGCCGGTTTCTGGTGCCGCTCCCGAAAGGCCACCCGCGCGATGGTTGAGGCCCATCCTTCCCCCGTTTTCCCATCAGTATGGAACTGTGCCGTGAAAGTGCGGCGGAATGATTGGGTGCGGCGCAAAAATCAGATCTCGCGGAGTTATATCGAGATGTTCAACCGTGCGGAACAACACATCATCATCATGAGTTCCTATTTTTTACCGGGCAGGGTGATCCGAAGAAATATTGCCAGGGCAAGGGCACGCGGTGTAAAGGTTTCCCTGATCCTTGCCGGCAGTTCTGATGTGATGATGGCCAAATATGCAGAGCGATTTATTTACCGTTGGTTGTTGCGCCTGGGTGTACATATTTATGAATATCCTAAGGCTGTTTTGCATGCCAAGCTCAGTACTTATGATCGGATATGGGTGACCGTTGGATCATACAATGTGAACGACATCAGTGCTTATGCATCAGTGGAACTCAACCTGGATGTGATGGACGATGCATTTGCCGCGCAGGCGGATGGCTGGTTGCTGCGAATTATTGATGAAGATTGTGATACCATCACATCAGAACAGTTACAAAACTACAATGCCCTTACAAGGGTCCTGCAGTGGGGGAGTTATGAGATTTATCGGGCCGTGTTCTTTCTTTTTACGTTTTACTTCCGGCAGGAGAAAAAAGCATAGTTTAACCATCTGACATGCGAGGATACCGGGTTACCCGCTCTTCGCACTTCTCCCTTCATCTTCTCCCTTCAATAAATCATTGCCCGCGTATTCGAGAAAAGAATGACCTAACGGTCAAAGCATTCCACTGCGCAAACCGTCCTCGCTGAACCACCAGACTATTATCGCCTTTATGATCAAGAAAGTAATGGAACGCAAAGGGCTGTGTGGGATCATGCCAGCCCACTTCCTGTCCAAACCGCAGATCATTGAACACGATGAGGCTGTCTTGCTGTGTGACCGCATACCAACCCTGCGAAAAACGTTTGAGGTTCTCCACCTCTTCGTGGTCACGGATGTCATTCAACAGATTTTCATTGCGTGGGAA
The DNA here is from genome assembly GCA_040375175.1 of Chitinophagaceae bacterium. Classification (GTDB taxonomy): domain Bacteria; phylum Bacteroidota; class Bacteroidia; order Chitinophagales; family Chitinophagaceae; genus Pollutibacter. The sequence goes on along the minus strand of JBEISY010000133.1, from coordinate 728 downwards.
GAAGGTGAGCCGAAGGCTATCCTCCGAATCAAAAAAACTCCTGTAACCGATCTGGAATCCGTCTTTCTGTTCCATTACTACAAAATACAGCCAGGTATTGAAGGGTGTGGGCGTGGTGAAGGAGCGTGAGTAAGCGATGTTCTGTTTCTCGGCAATGCGGTAGATGTCTTTGGTGACGATGTATTTGTTGAACAGTGCGAAACTAAGATAGAGGAGTGTACATCCGATGGCCGTCCATGCCCATCGCACCCGATGGATATGGTCCGTGGGTTTGAAGAGCAGAAAAAGGCAGGCGATGCCGCCGAAAATAGAGAACACCGGATCCACCACAAAGATGGTGTGAAAGCTCACACGATAGTGGGAGAAGGGTTCATACCAGCCCGTGCCATAATTGTTGAATGCATCCAGGAAGAGGTGTACAAAAATTTCTGTGCCGAGGAAAAACATCCATTTGCGCAGGGAGATGTTATGGGGCCGATGAAACCGCTCGGCCACCACCGCCAGGAAAAAAGTGGCCAGCACGGCGAAAAGTATCGAATGGGTAAAGCCCCGATGCGCCACCAGTTCGGCCGTTGGGCTCAGCCAAAAGGCGTTGAGGAAATCAATATCCGGAATACTCTGCGCCAGTGCGCCCCAGATCATAGCCTTTTTGCCAAACTGCTTATCGGTAAATAATTCACCGATGACGGCGCCGAGGGCGATGTGGGTCAGTGAGTCCATTCATGGCA
>JBEISY010000390.1:0-2614 GCA_040375175.1 Chitinophagaceae bacterium | reverse complement strand
TTGTTGGATTTCCAATTGCCCCTCGTGAAGTCGGGGATATCGACGGATTTGGAGCGAGAAGCCACAGACTGCTCACTCAGTAATCCTACGGCAGTCCAGGATGCGGCATCGTATACATCCTGGTCCAGGGGAAGGCCATTTCTCAGGCAATCAATCAGTCGCCAGTCCATGATGAAATCCATACCTCCATGACCGCCTACTTCCTTGGCGATGGTGCCGATGTGTTTAATGATGGGAGGCGAGTAGATGTCGTATAATTTTTTAAGGTCTTCAGGTTTAATGGTATCATGACCAAAGGCAATGCGTTCCGGGCCGGGCCATTTTGAAGCGAAGCCTTTGGTACCACTTAGCATATGAATACGTGAATAGGGTCTGGGTGTAGAGACATCATGTTGGATCATCAGTGTTTTGCCTTTTACGGTCTTTACCGTAGTGGTATTCATATTTCCACGATAGGGTTTTCCAACATACTCTTTAAAGAATGGATCTGTTTTAGCATACTCCGTAGCCATGGCTCCTAGGGAGAAATCACTGGAGCTAACACTGACGAGATAGTCCATCCTGTCTCCACGATTCACATCAAGGCATTGTGCGATGGGGCCGAGGCCATGGGTGGGATAAAGGCTGCCATTTCGTTTGGCATTCTCTTTCAGCCTCCACATATCGGCATAGGCGTTTTTGTTGAACAGCCAGTCTTTGGATAGGTCATGGATGTATGCGCCCTCGGCATGTACCAGTTCACCGAACATCCCATTGCGGGCCATATTCAGGGTAAGCATTTCAAAGAAATCATAGCAACAGTTTTCCAGCATCATGCAATGCTTCTTTGTTTTCTCAGAGGTCTCCACCAGCGCCCAGGTTTCTTCCATCGTCACGGCAGCAGGTACTTCTACCGCAGCATGTTTGCCATTGTTCATCGCACGGAGCGCGATGGGCGCGTGCAGGTACCATGGCGTGGGGGTATATATAAGATCGATGTCATTGGCATCACAAACGGCTTTCCATCCTTCGTCACCACTGTAGGATTTAGCCCGTGACCGTTTCATTTTCTCGAGGGTTTTCTGCGCAGCTTCCACACGGTCAGGAAATTTATCACAGAGGGCCACAATTTCCACACCATCGATATAACTGAGACGCTCAACAGCACCTGAGCCCCGCTGGCCAAGGCCAATCACAGCGATTCTCACAGTGTCTATTTTTGGTGCCGAATATCCACACATATTAAAAGCCGATGCATTGGTCTGTTGGTAGCTGATCTGTTTCTCTTCTGACCTCACTTCCACTCCCGTTGCCAGTGCGCCAGCACCGAGTGTGATGTTGCGGATAAATTTCCTGCGGTTATTGTTCATCTTGAATTGTTTGGTGCAGGCAAGATAAGTATTTATTATATTCGGCTTCTGCTGTACTATCTCGCAAAATTGATCATGGGGCCCGCGCTGGCCTGCTACTTCAGGAAAAGCTGGTACCTGGGTAAAGACCGTCTACCTGCCTCCGGGCCGGTGGTGGTGATCTCCAATCATGCTGCTTCTTTTTTGGATGCTATGTTGATGGGTGTGATGCTGAACAGGCCGATCCATTTTTTTGCACGAGGCGATATCTTCAAAAAGAAATGGGCAAGGAATATTTTTCGGCGCCTGCATATGGTTCCATTGTTTAGTGCTGACCTGGCTAAAGACCAGCTGCATCGCAATGCAGACAGTTTCAGTAAAGGCGAAGAGGTACTCAAGAAAAATGGATTGCTGTTGATCTTTCCCGAAGGATTAAGCCGAATGGAGCGCAACATGTTACCATTCAGGAAAGGGACGTCTCGAATTATCCTTCAAACCCTCGCGAGTGACCCGGGGATGACGGTTCAGGTGGTGCCCATCGGCATACATTATCGGAAGCATGAAGTCTTGTCTGATGTACAACTGACAACGGGAAGAATAATTCCCGTAGGCAGTCAATACAGGGATATGTATGCAGTACATGCATCCCGCACTGTAAATGAGTTGACCCGTGAGTTGGAAATGGAGATGAAGGCAGTGATGCTCTATGTTGAACAAGACCAACGGTCAGGGATAGTGGAGAAACAACTGGAGCTGTTTGATAACAATTGTGCAGGCCGCTTCAGTTACGAGGACTTTCATGCACAGAAGGCGGTATGTGAAAAGGTGAGTAGCATGGATGATGCGTCAGCTGAAAAACTAGCCGCGGCACAGGAGACTTATTTCTCTTTGCTTCATCAATACAAACTTAATGATGAAGTGATGGTTCAGAAGACGAATCCCATAGTAACAACTGTATTATTGCTGGTTGGGCTGCCGTTGTTCGTCATCGGCTTCATTAATCTTCCGCCCTATCTTTTGGGAAAGCATATGGCGGACACCAAGGTGACACGACAGGATTTTTACACCAGCGTGATCTCCGCTGTATCTGCTTTCAGTTATGTGATCTGGCTGGCGCTTTGGTGGATGATGGCATTGTTGAGTGGGAATGTGCTTTTGATCGGACTGGTGGTTTTGATGCCGATGTTGGGATGGCTTGCGTTAGGATGGTGGCAAAGATTTACCCAATGGAAGATCCAACAAAATTGGATTAAAACTCCGCATGATGTAAAAACTAAACTGTTAGC
>JBEISY010000321.1:0-3207 GCA_040375175.1 Chitinophagaceae bacterium | reverse complement strand
GAATGAATAAAGACAATTTCTATTTGCTGGGCGTGTCATGGGGCGGTATCCTTGCGATGGATTATGCACTCAAGTATCAGCAAAACCTGAAAGGGCTGATCATCAGTAATATGATGGCGAGCTGTCCGGCCTATGATAAATATTCTGAAGTGCTGGCCAAGCAGATGCCGAAGGAAGTGGTGGATACCGTTAAGGCGATGGAAGCACGCGGCGCATATAATGATCCGAAGTATATGGAATTGCTGATGCCGAACTTTTACAAACAACATCTGTGCAGGCTGGAAGAATGGCCCGATGCGGTGAACCGTTCTTTTAAGCACATGAATCCGAATATCTATGTTTTGATGCAGGGACCTTCAGAATTTGGCATATCGGGAAGACTGGAAAACTGGGACGTGAGTGCCAGGCTGAAAGAGATCAAAGTTCCGACATTGACCGTGGGCGCAACGCATGACACCATGGATCCGGAGTATATGAAATGGATGAGCACGCAAGTGCAGAAAGGGCGGTTCCTGTTATGCCCGAATGGAAGTCATTTATCCTGCTGGGATGATCAGCCGCATTATTTTCCGGGTATCATCGCCTTCATCAAAGATGTAGACAGTGGAAGGATGTAATTAAATTACAGAACAGTTCACCCAACCGGCGTCAAAACTGGCGCCGTATTTTTTATAAAAATTGATGGCGGGCTCATTCCAATCGAGCACCTGCCACACCATTCCCGTCAATCCTTTTGCTTTGTACTCCACAATCAGCTGATCAAAAAGCATTTTGCCAATGCCATGACCTCGCATTTTTTCTGTGACGATGATATCTTCCAGGTACATACGCTGCCCTTTCCAGGTGGAGTAGCGGATATAATACAGCGCCAGCCCTTCCACTCTTCCATCAACCTCGGCCACAAATGCCCACCACACCGGATTGGCACCAAAACCACTTTCCCGAAAATGATCCATGGTAACAGTAACTTCCTCCGGCGCTTTCTCATACACCGCAAGCTCATGAACAAGCTCCATCATGCGGGAACAATCTGACTCAACAGCGTGCCTTATCTTAATCTCCATCTTATCAAATTCTAATTTCCAATAACCATTGCCAATTGCTAATTGCCAATTATCAATTGCCAATTGTTAGTTTACTCCTACCGCCTCCACACTCTTATCAATCTTCAAAATAAGCCCCTGCAACACCTTCCCCGGTCCCACCTCAGTGAACTTCGTAGCGCCATCTGCGATCATCGCTTGCACAAGCTGCGTCCACCGTACCGCTCCCGTGAGCTGATCAATCAGGTTTCGTTTGATGTCTTCAGGTGAGGTTACCGCTTTGGCAACAACGTTTTGGTAAACGGGGCAGGTGGGCGTATGGAATTTAACTGATTCAATAGCTGCCGCGAGTTCTTCACGGGCCGGAGCCATCAGGGGAGAATGGAACGCACCACCAACTGGAAGCAACATGGCTCTTTTTGCACCGGCTTCTTTCATTTTCTCACAGGCCACTTTAACGGCGTTGACAGAGCCACTGATCACGAGCTGGCCGGGACAATTGTAATTGGCGGGCACTACCACTTCACCAGTTTCTTCGGATACCTGCTTACAGATCGCATCTACTTTATCATCATCAAGGGCCAACACAGCGGCCATGGTTGAAGGCACGTGCTCGCAGGCTTTCTGCATGGCGAGTGCGCGGATGTTAACGAGCTTCAGGGCATCGTTGAAGCTCAGGGTACCATTGGCCACCAGCGCAGTGAATTCACCCAGGGAATGGCCGGCTACCATCTGCGGTACAGCGCCTTCCAGGTTACGGTAGGCAATGATGGAATGAAGGAAGATGGCCGGTTGGGTAACCTTGGTCTGCTTCAGGTCCTCATCGGTTCCATTGAACATGATATCAGACAGACGAAATTCGAGGACATCGTTAGCCTGTTCAAATAGTTTCTTGGAAAAAGCGCTGTTTTCGTAGTATTCTTTGCCCATTCCAGGGAATTGGGAACCCTGTCCCGGGAAGACATAAGCATGTTTCATGGTCTATGGTTGGACCGCGAAAATAAGGCTTCCCCCGGATATATGGGGGAGGGATTTATCCCAAAGATCAATGCAGTTTTGAGCCGATCAGCCGGATGAATTCACTGCGCGTTTCGTTGCGCTCAAATTCACCCCAGAAAGCAGAAGTTGTGGTGGCGGAATTCTGTTTCTGCACGCCCCGCATCATCATGCAAAGGTGTGAGGCTTCAATCACCACGGCTACGCCGAGCGGGTTGAGGGTCTCCTTGATGGCAGTCAGGATCTGGGTAGTGAGCCGCTCCTGTACCTGAAGCCTGCGGGCATACACATCCACCACCCTGGCGAGTTTGCTCAAACCGGTGATCCATCCGTTGGGGATATAGGCGATGTGTGCTTTCCCGTAAAAAGGAAGCATATGGTGCTCGCACAAACTGTACAGTTCGATGTCTTTCACAATCACCATTTCACTCACCTCTTCATTGAACTTTGCAGAATTCAGGATGGCTTTTGCATCCATATGATATCCCTGCGTGAGATATTGCATGGCCTTCGCTACGCGCTCTGGCGTCTTTAACAACCCTTCCCTGTCCGGATTCTCACCCAACAACGAGAGGGACTCGCGATAATTATCCGTGAGGCTGGACGTGATCTTGTCTTCGTAATGCTCAACTCTTTTATACGCCATAAACGTTTTTTAATCCTAAGCAGGATATTCTACAAAATTTCTGGGTGTTTCATACAAGGTGATCTTCAGGTCCAGTGCCGTATCAATCGCGGGCCTCAGGAGATTGTAGATCACCACGGCAATATTCTCAGCCGTTGGATTCAGGTGTTTGAACTCAACCGTATCCTCGTTCAGGTTTTTGTGGTCAAATCGCTCCAGCACAACGTCACGGATGATATCTGATAACACCTTCATATCCATGACATAACCTGTTTCCGGATCCGGTACGCCCGTCACCTTAACAATGAGTTCATAATTGTGACCGTGGTAATGGGGAAGATTACATTTGCCGAAGACCTTCTCGTTGGTAGCTGCATCCCATAAAGGGTTGTGCAAACGGTGGGCTGCATTGAAGTGTTCTTTGCGAAAAACGGCTACGCTCTTATCCATCCTGTGAAGTTAAATAACAAAGGGAGATTAAAATAGTTCGGTTGTTTCACAGGATCACCGCTATCCGAAATACTCAATGTATATCCTCGGGGT
>JBEISY010000275.1:0-3685 GCA_040375175.1 Chitinophagaceae bacterium | reverse complement strand
TTTCTAGTCGGCCAATCCAGAACAAGTAATTCAAGTATAAAAATATTGGCGGGCAATTAAATAGCCTGGGTGTTCGACTGCTCCTGAAGATATAAGGTCAAATGCCGTATATTTATTTTGGGTGTGTTTGAATATACACACCTTGATATTTTCATACTTACATACCAAGATAAATGGCAGACTTTATCCTCAGCTTAGACCAGGGCACCACGTCTTCCCGCGCCATCGTGTTTGACCACGGCGGGCAGGTAGTGAGTGTGGCGCAGAAAGAATTCAAACAGATTTTCCCGCAGCCGGGATGGGTGGAACATGATCCCACAGAGATCTGGAGCACACAGTTGGGTGTTGCGGCGGAAGCCATTTCCAAGGCCGGACTAACGGTCAGGGATATCGCGGCCATCGGCATCACTAACCAACGGGAGACCACCGTGGTTTGGGACCGCAGCACGGGAAAGCCGGTGTACAATGCCATCGTGTGGCAGGACAGGCGCACGGCGGACTTCTGTGATCGGCTGAAAGCAGATGGCCATGAAGCGGACATCCGTAAGAAAACGGGACTGGTGATCGATGCTTATTTCTCGGCCACCAAGATCAGGTGGATCCTTGACCATGTAGATGGCGCGAGAAAACTGGCCGATGAAGGCAAGCTCGCCTTCGGCACCGTTGATACCTGGCTACTCTGGAACCTGACGCAGGGACAGGTACATGCCACCGATGTGTCTAACGCATCCCGCACCATGTTGCTGAATCTTGAAACCGGTGATTGGGACGAGGAGCTCCTGCAGTTGTTTGATATACCGAGGAGCATTTTGCCTTTTGTGAAGTCGAGCAGCGAAGTGTACGGCATCACCCAAAGGATCCTAACTGCCAACCAGGTTCCCATTGCCGGTATTGCCGGTGATCAGCAAAGCGCATTGTTCGGCCAGCTCTGCAACAAGCCGGGCATGGTGAAGAATACCTATGGTACGGGTTGCTTCATGCTGATGAACACCGGTGAAAAGCCTGTGGCTTCTTCCCATAACTTATTGACCACCATCGGATGGAAGATCGATGGGAAAACCACTTACGCCTTGGAGGGTTCTGTGTTCATTGCGGGTGCCATCGTACAATGGCTGCGAGACGGATTGCAGATGATCAAAAAGAGTTCAGATATCGAGGCGCTGGCCAATGCCGTTCCGGACAGTCAGGGCGTGTATGTGGTGCCTGCCTTTGCAGGACTGGGCGCACCCTATTGGGAGCAGCATGCAAGAGGCACCATTGTTGGCCTTACACGCGGCAGCAATACATCGCATATTGCCCGTGCCGCCTTGGATAGCATTGCCTACCAGACCCGTGATGTGTTGAAGGCGATGGAAGCGGATTCGGGTATCCCTATCCGTGAGTTGCGTGTGGATGGTGGTGCCACGGTCAATAATTTGTTGATGCAATTCCAGAGTGATATCATGGATGTGAAAGTGATCCGTCCGAAGATCATCGAGACCACGGCATTGGGTGCGGCCTATCTTGCAGGACTTGCGGTGGGATTCTGGCGCTCGCAGGATGATATTCAGAATTACTGGCAGGCAGACAAGACCTTTGCTCCGGCCATGGCCGATGAACTACGTATAAAGATGACTAAAGGTTGGAAACAGGCGGTTACTACGGCCATGGCCTACGCCAATGCGGCAATTTGACAATGTGGCAATGCGGTAATGTAGGAAGCGCGGCCGTGCGTTGCCGGCCTGCGCGGAAACACCCGGAGTGACTGCCGGCGCGCCGCTACGCAAGGCGCGCCTTCCAACATTACCGCATTCACAAATTCACAAATTGGCTAATTATTACAGTAATTTTGCCCCCACGTGAGAATTCTACACACCGCCGATTGGCACCTGGGTTTACGATTATACAAACGCGAGATCGTTGAGGAACATCACTTCTTTTTTGCATGGCTCATGGAGCTGTTAAAAGAGAGGGAGATCGATGTGTTGATGATCTCCGGAGATGTGTTTGACCAGGCAAATCCCACCAACGAAGCCCGGCAGCTGTACTATGATTTTTTGAAGCAATTGATTTCCCTTCGCATTAAAGTTATTATCACCGGAGGCAACCACGATGCCCCGGGGATCCTCAATGCACCGAGGGAGATTTTACGGATGCTCGATATTCATGTGGTTGGTTCAGCCATGTCTGATGTAAAGGGGGAGTTGGTAGGGGTAGGCGGTAGGGGGAGTGATCAGGTTGAGGCGGTGGTGGCTGCAGTGCCGTATTTGCGGGAGCCGGATATTCATGCGCTGACGAAGGATTTGGAGTTTGAAGACAAGCGGGAGCAGGTGCGTGCGGCGATTCGTAAACATTATGAATTGGTTGCGGATGCGTGTAAAGATTATACCGTGCCCGTGATTGCCATGGGGCATTTATATGCAGCGGGATCATCGGTCTCAGATAGTGAGCGGTTGATCCAGATGGGTAACCAGAGTGCGGTGGCATCGGACGACTTCCCATCGATCTTCAAATACATAGCCCTTGGCCATATCCACAAGCCGCAGTTTGTGAACGGACTGTCTCATATACGTTATTCCGGATCGCCGGTGCCCCTGAGTTTCAGTGAACGCAAGGACAGGAAGATTGTTATTGAGTTAGAAGTTAATGGTGATGATATCGTGCAGATTGATCATGAGGTGCCTGTGTTCAGGAAGCTGGTGCGTTTTTCCGGAAGTTTTGAAGAGGTGAAAGCAAAGATAGAAGCGTGGAAAGAAGAGGGTCTTACCAAAGCATATGCAGAACTACAGATCGAGGAAGAGACGATGAACCCGGCCGTGTACGCGGATGCTGCGAGATTTGTGGCAGATTGGGAGAGCCCATCTATAGATATCGTTAATTATACAATCGTAATTAAATCAGACTTGCCGCAAATGGCGGAACTGGGCAATGGGCATTTGGACCTCAGGGAAATCCAACCCCTGGAAGTGCTGGACAAAATGATGGAAGCCGGAAAGGTATCGCCGGAGGATCAGTTTATCATGCGCAGTGCATTTTTGGAGCTGTTGGGTATGGACGATGAAAACGAGGACGAATGAGGATACTGCGGATCAGGTTAAAGAATATCAATTCCCTACGGGGTGATCATACGGTTCATTTCGATGCATTCCCGTTGCGGGAGGCGGGCCTGTTCGGTATTGTAGGTGCAACAGGTTCCGGAAAATCTACACTTTTGGATTGCATCACCCTCGCATTATATGGCAAGGTGCCGCGCATGGGTGCTGTTACTAAGACCTCACTGGATAAAGGCGGCGTGATCCTCACCCGTCATGAAAAAGAAGCATTTGCGGAAGTGGTGTACAGCAGCAAGCGTGGCGTATTCACGGCGCAATGGTCTGTGAGTAAAACAAGGAACAATACTTTCCGTGATATTGAGATGAAGGTGTTCAATGAGGCCGATGAATTGTTGACGGAGAAAGCCAGTACGGCGCCTGAGGTGAACACGGCAAACATCGGATTGGATTACGACCAGTTTATGAAGTCGATTCTGTTGAGCCAGGGCGAGTTCGCACGGTTTTTGCAATCTGACAAAAACAAACGCGCGGAGCTGTTGGAGAAGATCACGGGCACGCGTTTGTTCAGGCATTTAGGCATCAAGGCTTTTAAGGCATTCAGGAAGCGTGAAGAAGCGCTTGATAGGAAGGAGGAGCTCATCAGGGCTCTTGGG
>JBEISY010000279.1:0-3631 GCA_040375175.1 Chitinophagaceae bacterium | reverse complement strand
GGGTCCGTATAGGCGTGATGCCGAGCTGAATTTCCCAACCACGGTTGCGGAGGTTACCAGCGTTGATGAAGGTAGCAGTGAAACCTGTTGAAGGATCGAGGTCACGACGCAGGATCTGGTCAGATGACACCCTGTTGTACCAGGTCACATCAAAACTAAACCTGTTGTTGAACATCCTACCTTCTGTACCAAATTCAACCTCCCGCTGCAACTCAGGCTTCAGGTTTGGATTTGGAAGCAGATTCGCGATGGTATTAGAATTGATGATCGTTCCATCCCTAAGTGCAAAAGCATTGGTATTGATAGACAGAATCGGCCTTGTATTGTAAGGATCACCGAAGTTGGCTGAAGTAGAGTAACCGGCACGGAACTTCAGGAAGTTCAGTGTAGAGTTGCCTTTCAGGCCTTCAAATGCTGTCGTTGGAATGAATGAAGCGTTCACAGAAGGATAGAACAGGCTCCTGTTTTCCTTCTCAAGGTTGGATGACCAACCCTGACGTCCGCCGATAGTCACATACATCCACTCCTTGAAAGCCAGTTCAGCCTGTGCAAACAAACCGAGTGACAAAGTCTTGGTCTGGAAATCTATACGGCCACCGTCTTCAGTATTGTTATCATGCACAATGAAGTTGTCATGATCAAACAGGCCATAAACGAGCTGTTGTGTGGAACGCTGACCCTGCTGATTGTACAAACGCTCTTGAGAGTTTGCACCTGCAGTGATGCCCAACCTGAAATCGTTACTAAACTTGGTATTGTACTGGGTGATCAGTGAGTGATCCCAGATCTGGTTGACACCCGTTACTGTTCTGTGAATACCGAGCTGATAATCGTTACCACCTACTACACCACCTTTATTCTGAGAAAGGTAGTTGTAGTCAGAATAGTTATCATAACCTATGCGATACATCACGTTCCAGTTGTTGGAGATGTCATAACGTAAAGACATGTTACCAAACAAGCGGTTCACCTTCTGGCCAACAAATGAATTTTTCACCGTCCAGATCGGGTGTTGGATATCGTTACCAGGGCGATAGTAGATAGACCCCTTTGTAGAGGGATCTTCGTATTCCAGACCCTGGATATCAACCGCACGTGGTGTGTACATCAGGTTACCGAACACAGACGAAGTTGTTGGGTTGGAACCAAATGAAGTTGACGTGGGAGGAGATTTGAAATCAGTAAGGGCATAGTTGAACGTTCCCATGAACGTGAACTTGTTAGACAACTTAGCCGTACCACCAATACCAAAGGTATTTTTGATCAGCCTGTTACCAGGAGTAAAGCCCTCATCATCAGTGTAACCATAGTTAGCACTCAGTGAAGAACCGTTACCCAGAGAGGTAGCCAGGTTAACTGAAGTAGTGCGGATCAGGCCCGTGCGGAAGAATTTCTCCACACTGTTCTTGGGCTCCAATGCATACTTCGCACCAATGTACTGGGGCAAAGAACCATTATATCGAGCAGCAGAATAGGGGTGAGCTACTGAATCCGGAGGCGTCTTAAAAGGAGCACCCCAGTTAGAGAAGAAAGCCAGACCAGAAGACATATCGAAACCAGAACCGTAAGTGTTCTGATACTCGGGGAGGTTGGCTACTTTGTTTACGAAAAGGGACTGGCTGAGGGTGATCTCTGTTTTCTTAGCCGTGCGCCTGTTGGCACCGTTCTTTGTAGTCACCATCACCACACCATTACGTCCTAACTCACCATACAGGGTAGTGGCACTCAAACCTTTCAACACGCTGATGTTCTCGATATTGTTTGGATCGAGATCAAGAAAGCGGGAAGAAGTTGTGTTACCGTACTGGAACCCTGCCTGAGCATTGGTAGAGGCATCAAAAGGTACACCATCCACAATAAACAGTGGAGTAGAACCACCAGTGATGGTGTTTACACCACGGATGATGATGTTTGTACCCGAGCCAGACATACCGGAGGGAGGAAGAATGTTCACACCAGGAGCTTTACCATTCAACAGACGAACAACGTCGTTTTCAGGGCGAAGTTCCAATTGCTTCTTGTCTACAGAAGCCACGGCATAACCCAGTGCTTTCTTTTCACGTCTGATACCCTGGGCAGTTACAACAACTTCAGAAAGCGCCTGGTTGGCACCTTTCAGTTGGATTCCCTGAAAATCAGCAGTGTTTGCGAGAATCTCACGGGAGTCAAAGCCCACGTAAGAAATAACCAGCGTGGCCCCACGCCTGGCGGTCAACTTAAAGTTACCCTGCGCATCAGTAGTAGTACCCACCTTCGTGGCTTTGTCTACCACAGAAGCACCTGAGACGGGGTTACCGTTCTCATCAGATACCTTTCCTGACACTTCCAGTGTTTGACCTACAGCAAAATGTACCATGAGCATCATGGCACATAACAGAGAGAGTAATTTTCTCATGTAGTAGTTCAGTTTTTGGTTTTTGAAGATGACGAAAATATGTTAACAGAATGTAAACGCCAAAAAAGGAGACAAAACCACCGCCCAACCTGCTGCACAACCTCTGATATATTTATGCCAATGCAGCGAAAATAAAACACATAATTATTTATATAATATATAAACCGATGGGGAATACGCTAAATGGTTTAATCGGCTGTGAAAACGGGAAAAGAAAGAGACACATAATATTTTTTAAAATATGAATTAAAAAAGAAAAGCCCTGTTGGGAAACAGAGCTTTCTACTAATTAAATCGTTTTAATTCCTAGCTTCTCCGGCTTCCGCCCATATATATAAGAATATATTGAACAAGCGTGGCAATGGAAGCTAAAGCCGCCACCACATAAGTGGTAGCCGCCCATTTCAAGGCATCCTTAGCCTTTGGAAACTCCGTAGGCGTGGCTACACCCGTATTTTTTAACCAGGCAAGCGCCCTGTTGCTGGCGTCAAACTCCACCGGAAGAGTGATAACACTGAAAATGGTGGTTAAAGCAAAGAGAACTATTCCTATCAGTAATAAAGAAGGGAACACTTTGATCATCAAAATGCCCGCAATCAATACCCACTGCACCATCATCGAGCTATATTGTACCACAGGTACCAGCTTGCTGCGCATCATCAACCAGGGATAAGCCGTAGCATGCTGTACGGCATGGCCACACTCGTGGGCTGCTACCGCCGCCGAAGCAATACTGCTGCCGGCATAAACCTCCGGACTCAGGTTGACAGTCTTGTTCAAGGGATTATAGTGATCACCAAGAAAACCTTCTACAGAAATAACCTGAACATCATAGATGCCATTCTCTTTAAGCATCCGCTCCGCAACTTCCTTACCCGTAAGCCCGGAAGCCAACCCAACCTGGCTGTACTGGTTGAACTTAGATTTCAGCACCCAGGAGACCAACATGCTGATAACAACAAAAATGATCGAAACCAAATAAATTGAACCCATAATTCTACGGTTTTATATAATAAGGAATTCCCTGCAAATTGATGTCCAACTCCCAGATTTCCAAAAAATAGCGCCGTTTTGACAGAGCAATTTTAAATGCGGTTTTTTAGAGGTCAATTTGACAAAACACATAAATTTTTAACCCTATAACAAAATATTAAATAGCTGACTATCAATAACTTATGTCAATTTTGGGTTGAACTTACCCCCGCCCCTAAGTTATTCACAACACCAAAAATTTAT
>JBEISY010000054.1:0-8591 GCA_040375175.1 Chitinophagaceae bacterium | reverse complement strand
GTTAGGGTTGCCACCGAAACCGGGCCACCTGGCGGGTAGAGGGTGTGATCCTGAATCGGTTGTCGATCCGCTCGCCCAACACCCAGGCGATCCGGCCCGCGGATTCCAGCACCCAGGTTTTTTCTTTGTCTGCAAGGGAGCGTTTTTGATCGATGAAATACCTCGCTAACTTTTTCTTTTTCGTCACGCCCAGAGGGTAGAAATAATCCCCATTCTTCCAGGGTCTGAGGAGCAGGGGATAAGACAGTTCATCCGCATCAAGCCAGGCTTCCATGGCATCTGGTGACGGCACCTGTTTGTGCGATGATAAACGGATCTCAAGTGTTCCTCCGGGAAAAAAGACCACTTCTTCTCCCGCTTCGATGCTGGTGATGGCAAATTTCCGGGGCATCACTGGCGAGAGTAACAGCCAGTTGCGGTTTTTCAGGAGACGATGGGAAGCTGAGTACATCACACTACCGGTGGATGCATCCAGGAAGTGGCTGATCTCCGGGACCTGCCGCGCGCTGAACCCAAATGGATGAAACAACTCAAAGATGATGGTGTGTAAGGGAAGTGATTTCCTGAGTTTCTCTACAGGGATCATCAAGTCCTTTCCATTGCGGGTAATGAGTTTACGGAGATGCATATCCACTGCTTCGCGATACAGGAACTCCACCTCCCTGAACCTCGGCATGTTGTTCCGAAGATTTTCCTGCGTACCAGGATAAACCTGTTCCACCAGGGGTATGATATGCTGCCGGAAGAAATTGCGTGTATATTTATCCGTTAGGTTTGAACTATCGGTTACAAAGGCCAGCCCATGATCCTGTGCATAGGCCTCCAGCATCTGACGGGAAGCGAACAAAAGGGGCCGCACCAGCTTTTCCTGTTTGGGTAGTATGCCGCGAAGGCCAGCGATGCCCGTTCCCTTGAAGAGGTTCATCAGCATGGTCTCCGCATTGTCATCTGCATGGTGTGCAGTAAGAACGAAAGACAATCCTCGTTCATCAGCAAGGTTATTGAACCATTCATACCGAAGGGCTCGGGCCGCTTCCTGTACGGAGCATTTATGGTGCAGTGCATAAGGTGCAGCATCGGCTTGTTTCACATGAATGGGCAGGTCGTATTCTGAAGCGAGCTGTTGTACAAATGCTTCATCCCGGTTGCTCTCGTCCCCGCGCAATTGAAAATTCATATGGGCAAGCTCAACCCGATAACCGCTGGCTATGGTAAGGTGCAGCAACACAACTGAATCCAGCCCACCACTGAGGGCCAGCAGCAAGGGATCCTCCTTCCGGAAAAGCTGTCCCTCTTGTATAAACTGCTGATATGGGTGGATGAGTTGCATCAATAGACTAAGTCTTCGTAGGCCGACTGTAATTCGCGATATGCGTGTTGGTCACCCGCTGCTGTGCAGGCCGCCATTCCCTGTTCATATACCCGGATCGCGTCTTCCCTTGCGCCGATGGTCTCGAGGAGTTTGGCCAGATGATAGTAGGTTCCGGTATAGCCTGGGTCTATGGTCAATACACGTTCAAACCATCCCTTTGCGGCTTGTAAATCATCCACTTTAACATACTCCAGCGCCAAAGCGTGCATGAGAAATGTATCCTCCGGCTGGCGCCCTAAATACTCCTGTAGTTTTTTGATCTTGTCCATCAAAAATTAGTTCCCCGAAAACTTCTTTTTGGAAAATGTGTTACTATATTTGCGTTTAGTTGCATAAACAACTTTAATACCGATTAAATGTCAGCCATATGAAGATACTGGTATGTATCAGTAAAACGCCGGACACCACGGCAAAAATAGCCTTCACTGAGAACAACACGAAATTCGTCAGCGATGGCGTGCAGTGGATCATTAATCCTTATGATGAGTGGTATGCCCTGGTGCGTGCCATCGAACTCAAAGAAAAAGATCCATCCACCGTCCTGCATCTCGTCACTGTTGGTGGGGCTGATACTGAACCAATCATTCGCAAGGCCCTGGCACTGGGCGGCGACGAAGCCTACAGGATCAACGCTGAACCGGGTGATGCCTATGCGGTTGCCACGCAAATTGCGGCACTGGCCAAAGACCAGGGATATGATCTTATTCTTACGGGTAAAGAGACCATCGACTTTAATAACTCCGCAACCGGAGGTTTTCTGGCAGAGATGCTTGACGTTCCTTATGTGAGCCTGGCCACTAAACTAGATCTCAACGGAACTTCGGCTACGCTTAACCGTGAAATTGAAGGGGGTGAGGAAACGATGGAAGTAACGCTGCCGATGGTGGTCAGCTGCCAGAAAGGAATGGCTGAAGCGCGAATTCCGAATATGCGTGGCATCATGGCTGCACGTACCAAGCCGCTGAAAGTGGTTGAGCCCGTTGCATTGGATACCCTCACGAGCGTGGTTCAATATGAACTACCGCCTGCTAAGGCCGGTGTGAAACTCGTTCCTGCGGATAATCCTGCTGAATTGGTTCGCCTTTTACATGAAGAAGCAAAAATGATCTAAACCCAAAACGCATTGTATGTCTGTATTAGTATTTATCGATCATAGTGAAGGAACCGTTAAGAAGAATTCCCTGGAAGCCTTGAGCTATGGCGCTGCCCTGGCGGCAAAAATGGGAACTGATGCTGCAGGATTGGTGCTTGGCACGTTAACCGAGGATGCTGCAAGCCTGGGTAAATATGGAATCAAAAAAGTATACCAGGTCAGTGATGCGGCCCTCAATGTGCTGGACGCGCAGGTGTACGCGCAAGTGATCACGGAAGCGGCTGGCAAAACAGGTGCGCAGGTGCTGGTGTTTTCCAACACCACCACCGGGAAATCGGTAGCCCCCAGGGTTGCCGCGAGGATGAAGGCCGGCCTGGTGTCAGGAGCAGTGGCCCTGCCCGATCTCCAGAACGGTTTCGTGGTGAAAAAGAACGTATTCTCCGGAAAAGCCTTTGCCCATATTGCAATCACATCGGCCCAAAAAGTCATTGCCGTGAACCCGAATGCATTTTCGATCATTGCAGGGGAAGGGAGCGCTACTGTGGAAGCCCTTGGTGTGTCTGTACCTGCTTCAAAAGTGAAGGTGGTGGCCACCAACAAGATCACTGGCGAAGTGCCGTTGACAGAAGCCGAGAAAGTAGTGAGTGGTGGCAGGGGATTGAAAGGACCCGAGCATTGGGGTATGGTGGAAGAAATGGCCAAGCTCCTGGGTGCGGCCACTGCCTGTAGCCGTCCCGTGGCAGATGCCCACTGGCGCCCGCACCATGAGCACGTGGGCCAGACCGGATTCGCCATCGCACCGAATTTATACATAGCCATTGGTATATCTGGAGCCATCCAGCATCTTGCCGGCGTTAACCGAAGCAAGTGTATCGTGGTGATCAACAAAGATCCCGAAGCCCCGTTCTTTAAGGCTGCCGACTACGGTATTGTGGGTGACGCTTTTGAGGTTGTGCCCAAGATGATAGAAGCCATAAAGGCAATTCGGTAATTCGACAATGCGGCAATGCGGCAATTTAGGAAGCGCGGCCGTGCGTTGCCGGCCTGCGCAGAACCACTCGGAGTGACTGCCGGCGCGCCGCAACGCAGGGCGCGCCTTCCATCATTGCCGCATTACCGCATTCTCAAATTGTCTAATTGCCTAATTGTCTTATTTTCGTCCTCTGTTATGAAGAAGATAGAACTGGAAATAGTGGCACTTTCCCATAGTATCACACAGACCCACTCCTATGCGGTGGTGTTGGGCGAAGTGAACGGATTGCGAAGATTACCCATCGTGATTGGTGGCTTTGAAGCGCAAGCTATCGCCGTAGCGCTGGAAAGGATGCAGCCAAGCCGTCCGCTTACGCATGACCTGATGAAAAACTTCATGATGGCTTTTAGTATTGACCTGCATGAGGTGGTGATCTGTGACCTGCAGGAAGGCATTTTCTACTCAAAGCTGCTGTGCAGCAACGATAAAGATACCGTTGAGATAGACTCCAGAACCTCAGATGCCCTCGCACTGGCGGTTCGTTTTGGTTGCCCGATCTATACGTACGAGAACATCCTGGATAGTGCGGGCATGGTCATGGAAGACACCGGTGGAAAGAAGAAAAAGGGAGCAGTTTCTTCAAGTGCTGATGAACATGGTGGCGGGTCAGAGGATCTGAAAGCCTTGAGCATTGAGGATCTGCATACCCTGCTGAACGATGTGTTGGAGCAGGAAGACTATATCCGGGCTATTGCCATTCGCGATGAGATTAATAGTCGCAGTAAATAAATGATCTCCTTTCCCCATTGCAAGATCAACCTCGGGTTGTATATCACCGCCAAAAGGCAGGATGGCTACCATGATCTGGATACGGTTTTTTATCCCGTTCCGATCCATGATATCCTGGAGTTTGTAGAAACTTCGGAACCCTCTTTTCACCTCACAGGACTGCCCATTATGGGCGTAGCTGCGGACAATCTATGCCAGAAAGCCTATCGGTTATTGAAGACCAAACACCCTTCCCTCCCTTCTATTGAGATCCATCTGCACAAACTCATTCCCATGGGTGCGGGTTTGGGAGGCGGTTCAGCTGACGGCGCGTTCATGCTTTCCATGCTGAACACACATTTCCGACTTGGGCACAACCAGGAGGAATTAATGGCCATGGCCCTGGAACTTGGCAGTGATTGCCCGTTTTTTATTCTCGATAAACCCGCTCATGGCCTTGGCCGGGGCGAGATCCTAAACCCTATACCCTTATCCCTCTCTTCCTGGTGGCTGGTCCTCGTTAACCCTGGTATTCATGTATCCACAAAAGAGGCGTTTAGTAATGTGATCCCGAAGTCCGCTCCCGTTGACCTTGCGCGCAAGATCCTTGAACCTGTAGAGGGCTGGAAAAACTGGCTGCGCAATGACTTTGAGGACAGCGTTTTTACCATTCATCCTGAGATCAGCACCATTAAAGACAGCCTTTATAACCAAGGGGCCGCTTATGTTTCCATGACAGGTAGCGGTTCAACGGTGTATGGACTATTCAGGGAGCAGCAAACCCTTCAGCTGCCAGCGAACTACCTGGTTAAAACAGTTCAATTAAAATAATTACCTTTAGCGCATGTGTAACGGTTTTCTTTCTTCCAACCTTGATTTGCTCAATCATTAGCTCATTATGCTAATAGCTATTGGCTAATAGCTAGTGGCGACCTCCTTCTTTTGAATTTTTACTTTTTACTTTTTTAAATACTGTTTATGCTGACTAAGCATTCCACCCAATATTTTATTGGTCTTGAAGATCAATACGGCGCACACAATTACCATCCCATTCCTGTGGTACTCAGCAGAGGCAAGGGCATCTTTGTATGGGATGTGGATGACAAAAGATATTTCGATTTTCTCAGTGGTTACTCCGCGGTGAATCAGGGCCATTGCCACCCTCGCATTATAGACACCCTGATTGATCAGGCCGGCAGGCTCACCCTGACCTCCCGTGCTTTTTACAACGATCAGCTAGGGGAGTATGAAAAGTACATCACCTCTTATTTCGGGTACAACAAAGTACTGCCGATGAACACCGGCGTTGAAGCGGTTGAGACGGCCCTTAAACTCGCCCGCAGATGGGGTTACCAGGTCAAAGGGATCGCGGAGAACACTGCAAAGATCGTGGTATGTGCACATAATTTCCATGGTAGAACCAGTACCGTGATCTCCTTTAGCACGGACCCATCATCGTATTCCAAATTCGGTCCTTTTATGCCCGGATTTATGGTAGTGCCATACAACGACAGCACCGCGCTGGAACAGGCGCTTCAGGACCCAACGGTCTGTGGCTTTTTGTTGGAGCCTATCCAGGGCGAAGCCGGTGTGATTGTTCCGGATCCAGGATACCTCGCCAAAGCAAGGGAACTCTGTACATCCAATAAAGTATTGTTGATGGGCGATGAGATCCAGACCGGGTTGGGCAGAACCGGTAAAATGCTGGCGATGGACCATGAGAATGCCAGGCCGGATATCCTTATTCTTGGTAAAGCCCTGAGTGGCGGTACGTTGCCAGTTTCGGCCGTATTGGCGGATGATGAGATCATGCTCACCATCAAACCTGGAGAGCATGGATCTACCTACGGTGGAAATCCCCTGGCCTGCAGGGTGGCCATTACGGCGCTGGAAGTATTGAAAGATGAGGGACTCGTTGAGAATGCAGAAAAAATGGGGGAACTGTTCAGGCTCGCCCTCCGTCAGATCAACCATCCATATGTCCGTGAGATCAGGGGTAAAGGTTTGCTTAATGCGATAGAGGTCAGTCATCCTGATAACGAAGCCGCATGGAAGCTTTGCCTTGAGCTCAAAGACAATGGCCTGCTTGCAAAGCCAACACATGGAGACAAGATTCGTTTTGCTCCACCATTGGTGATCAATGAGGATCAGGTCTTGGAATCCGTTGAGATAATCCGAAAAAGCCTGCGTGTGATTTCGTAAATTTGCCCTCCAACTGAAAAAGATGAGTGAAGAAAAATCATTGAATTTCCTCGAAGAGATCGTAGAAGAGGACTTGAAGAACGGGAAATATAAAAGCATTCATACCCGCTTTCCACCTGAACCCAATGGCTATTTGCACATCGGGCATGCCAAGAGCATTTGCCTGAATTTCGGACTGGCCAAAACCTACGGCGGAAAAACCAACCTGCGTTTTGACGATACCAATCCAGTGACCGAGGATACGGAGTATGTGGATTCCATACAGGAAGACGTTAAGTGGCTGGGCTTTGAATGGAACAATGTTTTCTACGCTTCTGACTACTTTGATCAGTTGTATGCGTTTGCTGTGACACTGATCAAGAATGGTTTGGCGTATGTTGATGACTCATCAGCAGAAGAAATTGCGGCTTGCAAGGGAACACCCACGGAACCGGGCAAACCTACCATTTTTCGCAGCCGCTCCATTGAAGAAAACCTGCAATTGTTTGAAGAAATGAAGGCAGGGAAATTCAAGGATGGCGAGAAGGTACTTCGTGCCAAAGTTGATCTTGCTTCTCCCAATATGCATATGCGTGATCCCATCATGTATCGTATCAAACATGCGCACCACCACAGAACGGGTGATGTATGGTGTATCTATCCGATGTATGATTTCGCGCACGGTCAATCTGATTCTATAGAGTGCATCACGCATTCCATTTGTACGCTTGAGTTTGAAGTGCACAGGCCTTTGTATGAATGGTATATCGAACAACTGAACATATTCCCCTCCCACCAGTATGAGTTTGCCAGGCTGAACCTGAACTATACGGTGATGAGTAAACGAAAATTACTACGTCTGGTGAATGAAGGGTTTGTAGATGGATGGGATGATCCCAGGATGCCAACCATCTCTGCATTGCGCAGGCGTGGGTACACACCGGCATCTGTCCGCAATTTCTGTGATCGCATTGGTGTTCAGCGCCGGGAGAATGTCATTGAATTTGGCTTACTGGAATTTTGTATTCGCGAAGACCTGAATAAATCTGCCATTCGCAGAATGGCGGTGCTGGACCCCATTAAGCTTGTGATCACCAACTATCCGGAGGGCCAGACGGAAGAGATGGAGAGTGAAAACAATCCTGAAGCAGAGAACGGCGGCGGAATCCGTACAATCCCTTTCAGCAAAGAACTATGGATCGAGAAGGAAGATTTTATGGAAGTGCCCGCAAAGAAATGGTTCAGGCTGGCACCCGGTGCCATGGTGAGGTTGAAGAGTGCATACATTGTAAAATGTGAAAGCTTCGATAAGGATGCCGATGGCAATGTGACAACCGTGTACTGCACGTATATTCCGGAAAGCAGGAGTGGCAGAGACACATCCGGCGTGAATGTCAAGGGAACGATCCATTGGGTCTCCGTTCCGCATGCCATACAAGCCGAGGTGCGGTTGTATGACCGCTTGTTCAGCCATGAGAATCCAGGTGCGGAAGATAACTTTACCGAGCTGATCAATCCCAACTCATTGCAAATCATTCCAGGCGCCTACCTTGAGCCGGCTTTAAAAGATGCAAATCCAGATGAGCGCTATCAGTTCATCCGCAAAGGCTATTTCTGTCTTGACAATAAGCTCTCAACAACCGGTAAGCCGATTTTTAACCGGACGGTGACGTTGAAGGACAGCTGGAAATAATTAGTTCGCAAGGCGCAGGTCGCAGTTCGCTAAACAATGGCTTTGAGTTTACCGGAGGGAAACATCGCCGTGATCAGCAAGAGTATAGCCGAGATCAGCATCAGGTAAATACCCCACTGCGCGGTAGGATTTGTAATGCCGTAGCTCCTGGTATATTTCACAAACGTAAAGAATGCATAGGCGGTGTTCAATGCCATCAGGAAAAGATTGGTTCTTTTCAGGAACAGGTAAGGAAGGAACTGCGCAATCATCGCAAAGCCGGCCATTACCGTCAGCCATTTGCCTGGCTTTCCGTATACATTTTTTTCACTGAACCAGCCGGTGAAAGACTTTTGAATATCAGGGTAATAGGCCCAATCCATGAAACAGGATAAGATCAGCAGTACAGCCGCTGCAAGGGTCAGCCACTTGGAATATTTTGCGATTAATGTCATGCTTCTTAATTACCAACAGAGATAAAAAAAGTTCGCAGGTGGCAGGTCGCAAAGTTCGCAGAAGATGATAGTGATGG
>JBEISY010000276.1:0-3678 GCA_040375175.1 Chitinophagaceae bacterium | reverse complement strand
CAGTTGAATGCGGAAATTCAAAACAAACTCCAACACCACAGGCAATGAAATGGCAGAACCCCTCGAGTCATATGCTTTTGAAGTAGCGCTTGAAGGAGGCGTGCAGGTGAATAACAGGATCGTTGTTCCGGGACTGGATATCAACAAACCCGTGCAGGATTGCGGAGCAACGGCGGGTAGTGGCACAGGCAAAGAAAACTCAAAGAGTCTCTGGAGTATTTTCTTCCTCGGATTTCTTGGTGGACTGGTGGCCTTGCTCACCCCATGTGTGTTTCCAATGGTTCCACTAACGGTTTCCTTTTTTACGAAAAAAGCCGGAGAACAAAAGAGCACCACCAATGCCATATTGTATGGTTTTTTCATCTTCCTGATCTATGTTTCCTTCAGCATACCATTTCACCTCATTGGAAAAGTATCGCCTACAATCTATAACGACATCTCTACCAATATCTGGCTGAACCTGGTCTTCTTTATCATCTTCATTGTATTTGCCATTTCGTTTTTTGGCTATTACGAGATCACCCTTCCCAGTGGGTTTGCCAATAAAGCAAATGCAAGACAGGGCTCTAACCTGCTCGGTATATTTTTCATGGCCCTTACGCTGGCCATCGTTTCTTTTTCCTGTACGGGTCCTATCCTCGGAACATTATTAGTGGGCACAGCTTCTGAAGGAGCTTGGCCATTATCGGCGGGTCTTGCAGGATTTGGATTGTCGCTGGGATTACCTTTTGCTTTGTTTGCCTTGTTCCCTCAGTGGTTGCAGCAACTCCCGAAAAGTGGTGGTTGGCTGAATACGGTGAAAGTGGTACTCGGGTTCATTGAGTTGGCACTGGCGCTTAAATTCCTGTCCAATGCTGACCTCGTGGCACATTGGGGAGTGATGCCGAGGGAACTGTTCTTTGCATTGTGGATACTCATAGGTCTTGGACTCTTCGCCTATCTCATGGGATGGCTCCGTTTTCCGCATGATAGTAAGGGGAAGAGGATTGGCATTTGGCGAAAGGCATTCGGCATTCTCGTGCTTGCATTTACAGTTTACCTGATGCCCGGTGTGACCAATACCCGATATGCAAACCTGAGCCTCGTGAGTGGGTTTCCGCCACCGCACTGTTATAGTCTGTATAGCCATCCGGTGAACTGCGAAGAGCCGTTGAAAGACTATGACGAAGCTTTGAAAGTAGCAAGGGCTGAAGGGAAACCTATCCTCATTGATTTTACGGGCTGGGCTTGTGTGAACTGCAGAAAGATGGAAGAGAATGTTTGGCCTGATCCAAAAGTGAAGGCCTTAATGGAAAAATATGTACTGGTGTCTTTGTATGTGGATGATAAAGCCAAACTGCCCGCGTCACAACAATTTATCTATACCGCCAAAGACGGATCCAAGCGTAAAATTGTAACTGTAGGTGATAAATGGTCAAATTTCCAGACCGAAAACTTCAATGCCAGCTCCCAGCCCTGGTATGTGGCCATCAGTGCCGATGAGAAATTATTGACGCCTCCGGTTGGTTACACGCCTAATGCCTCTGAGTATACAGCCTGGTTAGAATGCGGACTTGCTGCTTACGCAAGGGAGAAGTGAAAGGAAGAAGGTGGAAGGTAAGGTCGCAGAGTACAGGTCGCGAAGTTCGCAGTGTTTAGCTGCGACCTTCGCGACCTGCGACCTGCGAACTAAAGAGCTATTTGCTTCTCAACCATCAGCTTCCTGAGATTGATCAGTCCATAGCGCATGCGGCCGAGGGCCGTATTGATGCTGCAATTGGTCATGGCTGCGATTTCCTTGAAGCTCATCTCTGCATAGTGCCTGAGGATGATCACTTCGCGTTGATCAGCCGGTAAAAGATCCAGCATCTGGCGCACACGGTTGTGGCTCTGGCGCTGCATCATCTTACGGTCTGCTCCGTCTTCTGTTAAGTTCAGTACTTCAAAGATGTCCCTGTCTTCGCTGTTCTTGATGGTGGGGGTGCGCTTTACTTTGCGGAAATGGTCAACGCAAAGGTTGTGCGCGATCCTCATGGCCCAGGGAAGGAACTTACCTTCCTCGGTGTAACGCCCACCGCGTACGGTGTCAATAACACGGATGAACACATCCTGGAAAATGTCTTCCGCCAGGTACTTGTCTTTCACAAGCAGGAAAATAGATGTGTAAATTTTGTCTTTGTGACGGTGGATCAGGGTTTCGAGGGCGAGCGTATCTCCGTCTTGGAATAGGTGGATCAGCTGCTGATCAGAATAATTAGTCAGGGACTGCATGGCTTCTTGGTTTTTGCTTGGTTTGGATTTGGTCCCATAAACCAGCCAGTAGAAGCCTATTCTTGTAAGTGAGAGAATAGAGTTTCAGGTCTTTCTGGGATATTGGGACAACTAAAATAGGCACAATTTTTAATTTGCCAAATATTTGGTTAAAATTTTTTTTAGAGGTCTGCGTTTGGCTGTGATTTTATGTATGCATCAAAACAAACATACGCGGCTGGAATGCGTTAATTTTGATTCACTTACATGAAAACGAAACAGCAGAAAAACAGTAGGGGAAGTGTTAAGGGGAAGGGTACAGAAGATATTTACATCCATGGGGCGAGGGTTCATAATCTCAAAAATGTATCGGTTCATATCCCACGCAATAAATTTATTGTTGTCACGGGTGTATCAGGTTCGGGCAAATCTTCGTTGACCATTGACACCTTATATGCAGAAGGGCAGCGCCGTTACGCTGAAAGTTTGAGTGCGTATGCACGGCAGTTCCTGAACCGGATGAATAAACCGGATGTGGATTATATCAAAGGCTTGTGCCCTGCCATAGCCATTGAGCAGAAGGTTGTTACGCGAACGCCGCGCTCTACGGTGGGTAGCATGACAGAGGTGTATGACTATCTACGCCTTTTGTTTGCACGTACCGGTAAAACTATTTCACCGGTCTCGGGCCGTGAAGTGAAGAAAGACGATGTGACCGATGTAGTAAAGGCCATCAGCAACCTGGCGGAGGGCGACAAAGCCTATATCCTCACGAAGTTTCACTTTCATGGCAAGCGCGATGTTACCGAAGAGCTGAACATCCTGATACAGAAGGGTTTCTCCAGGATTTACGATGCGCATGCGAAGGGTCTGACGCGCATAGAAGAGATGCTGGAATGGAAGAAATGGAAGCCATCACAGGACACCTATGTACTGATAGACAGGGTAGTGGTACGTCCGTTTGAAGAAGATGATCTGCATCGGCTGGCAGACTCCGTGAACACTGCGTTTTATGAAGGCGAAGGTGAAGTGCATGTGATGGTGAATGAGGAGCAGATGTTTCAGTTCTCCAATCGCTTTGAATTGGATGGGATCAGGTTTGAAGAACCGGTTCCCAATCTGTTTTCCTTCAACAATCCATTTGGTGCTTGCCCCGTCTGTGAAGGGTTTTCGCAGATATTGGGCATCGATAAAGACTTGATCATTCCGGATACAAGACTGAGTGTGTATGAAGGTGCGGTTGCGCCCTGGAAAGGTGAGAAACTGGGCAAATGGAAAGAACAGTTTGTAAAGGGGGCTGCAAAGAATGCATTTCCGATCCATCGTGCGGTGGCTGATCTCACCAAAGAACAGCAGGAGATTTTATGGGACGGCGATAAGAATGTGTATGGGATCAATGATTTTTTCAAAGAGGTAGAACAAAATCTCTACAAAGTACAGTACCGTGTG
>JBEISY010000479.1:0-1686 GCA_040375175.1 Chitinophagaceae bacterium | reverse complement strand
TGACCGGAATACAGGATGTCTTCGATACCGGCTTCCCTGGCCTCTTCATCGTCTTTTAACCGATACAGGTCAATATGATAGATGATACCTGCCGTTGGGGACAGGTATTCATTAACGATGGAATACGTAGGGCTGCCAACGGCATCCTTGACCTGGAGCACATCGCAACAGGCATGCACAAACGTCGTTTTCCCGGCACCCATGGGTCCGTGCAATGCAATCACCTGCTGCGTTCCTTTCAGGTCCAGAAATTGCCTGGCAGCTTCCCTGATCTCATCCAATGAAAAACGGATCGTCATACCCATACCTATAGCGGTGTAAAATACAAGAGAATCCGCTAATTCACCACGTTTCAAGGCCTGATGCGTAGTACATTTGCACAATGGAAAGCGTACAATGGAAAGTTGAGGGGATGACCTGCGCCAACTGCGCGCTCACCATCAGGAAATACCTGGAAAACCAGGGCAACCTGAATGTGAAAGTCAATCCCATTGATGGCGATGTCAGCTTTGACATGGCGGCAACCTCCAACTCATCCCAATTGATCAAGGGAATCCAAAGCCTTGGCTATGCAGTGGCTGATGATGGAACGGGCAGTATGGAGAAGGTTCGCAAACCCTGGTTGCACAACCACCTGCGCAGGTTCCTGTTTTGCCTTCCGTTTACTGCCATCCTGATGTTGCACATGCTGCATAAATGGATTCCGATGCACTGGTTGATGAACCCTTGGGTACAACTCGGTCTTTGTCTGCCTGTTTTCATCGTTGGCATGGATTATTTTGGGCGCTCTGCCATCAAAAGCCTGCGCAACGGCATTCCCAATATGAACGTTCTGGTAGCGCTTGGTGCCACTGCAGCCTTTGTATATAGCTTACTTGGTGCGGTGAATGGCTGGGGCGCGAACTATCTTTTTTTTGAAACCACGGCCACCATCATCACACTGGTGTTCCTCGGCAATTATATGGAAGACGCCTCTGTGGAGTCAACACAACGGGCATTAAAATCGCTGGCTAAATCACAAAAAGTGATGGCTAATATGATTGCCTACAACGGTGATCACCAGGAGCATATTTTTCCGATGGAGAACACCCTGTTGAAAGAAGGTGATCTTATCTTGGTGCGGACGGGCGAGCAGGTTCCCATCGATTGTAAAATCCTTTGGGGCGAAGCAGAGGTCAATGAATCCATCATCACCGGCGAAAGCATTCCCGTGCCAAAAGTGGCGAAAGACAATTTGATCGGCGGCAGTGTGCTGGCCAGTGGTACAGTGAAGGCCCAGGTAACGGCCACGGGTGACCAAACGGTTCTTTCTCGCATCTTGAAACTTGTTAAACAGGCGCAGGGAGAAAAACCACCTGTTCAACAACTCGCAGATAAGATCTCCGCCATTTTTGTTCCTGTGGTGATCGGGATCGCACTGCTCACCCTGGTAGCCAACTGGTACTTCCTGCATGATTTTTCAACGGCGCTGAAGCGCAGTATTGCCGTGCTGGTCATTGCCTGTCCTTGTGCCATGGGGCTCGCCACACCCGCAGCCATCGCCGTAGGCCTTGGCCGCGGTGCACGAAACGGCGTACTGTTCAGAAATGCCACAAGTCTTGAACTGTTCAAAAGCATCCGGCAGATCGTGTTTGATAATACAGGTACACTCACCACGGGCTCGTTTACTATTTCAGCGTTTGGCAT
>JBEISY010000327.1:0-3170 GCA_040375175.1 Chitinophagaceae bacterium | reverse complement strand
GTAAAAGTTGTTGTGAAACCAGTTTGTATTTTTTCTCTGTTTCCTGAAATTTGACTTTATCCAGATAAATGCCGGGGTCCGCTAACAAGGCCTCGGTTTTTTTTTGCTCGTCCTGCAATTTGGCCACCAGTCCTTCCGCATCGGCAAACCTTTTTTGCAGTTTATTCTCATCGGCCTGATTTGCTTTGTCGATGGGTTCGTTCTTTTTCTTTTCTTCCTTTACCTCTTTTTTTGCCTGAACTGCAACCGGAGCGGTTTGTTTCGCATTCATCCTCGCCTTCCATTCAACGTATTCGTCATATCCTCCCTTGAATTCCTTGATTTTCCCATCTTCAATCTCCCAGATCTTATTAGCCGTCTTTGAAATGAAGTATCGATCATGGCTTACCAGAATCATACTGCCTTCATATTTGTTCAGCGCCTCTATCAGCAACTCCACAGAATGAAGATCCAAATGGTTGGTAGGTTCATCCAGCATCAGAAAGTTGGCCTTGCTCACAATGGTTTTGGCGAGGGCCACCCTTGCTTTTTCCCCTCCGCTTAAGACACGGATTTTCTTGTCTGCATCATCACCACTGAACAAAAAACATCCCAGCAAAGTGCGCAGTTCAAGTTCTGTCTTCTTGCTGCCGCACTCTTTCATTTCATCGAGAATGGTGTTGTTGACATTCAGCGCCTCCAACTGATGCTGCGCATAAAAACTCTCATCCACATTGTGCCCCCAAATTCTTTCACCATCACAGGTTTCAGTACCGGCAATGATCCTTAGTAAGGTTGATTTACCCTTACCATTCGCACCGATTAATGCAATTTTATCGCCGCGGTCGATCTCAGCACCCGTCTCCTCAACAATCCTCAGATTACCGTAAAATTTAGTGACGTCTTTCAGGGTGCAGATCACCCTGCCCGGAATTTTATCAACCTGGAAGTTGATCCGGATAGACGGCCGCTCTACATTGACGTCTTCCAGCTTATCCAGTTTTTCCAATCGCTTCACAATACTTTGTGCCTGTGCCGCCTTGGATGCCTTGGCTTTAAAGCGTTCTATGAATCGCTCCTGCTGACGGATATAGTCTTGCTGGTTATCGTAGGCTTTTTGCGCCAGGTCTATCCTGACGGCTTTCTCTTTTTCGTAATAGTCATAATTGCCAGCGTAGATGTGCAACTCTTTCTGGTAGAGTTCCACGATCTTAGTGACCATCCTGTTCAGGAAATATTTATCATGACTCACAATCACCACGGAACCCTGGTAATGCTGCAGATACTTTTCCAGCCACTCAATGGATGGGAGATCAAGGTGGTTGGTAGGTTCATCCAGCAATAGCAGATCAGGCGCCTGAAGGATCATTTTTGCAAGCAATACACGCATGCGCCAGCCACCACTGAATTCCCGGTAAGGTCTTTGCAGATCAGCGTTGGCAAAACCAAGGCCCTGCAATACTTCCTCGGTCCGGTGATGGATGGTGTAACCGCCCAGCAGTTCCAATTCATGTAGCTTATCGGTATAAACATTCAGCTTATCGTCATCATGGTTGGCTTCCAGTTCCTTACCCAAGGCCTCAATTTCCAATTCCAATTTCTGGATTTCTTCAAACGCGCCCAATGCAACCTGGAGAATGGATTCGTTGGTGTCAAAACTCAAAAGATCCTGGTGCAAGTAACCGATCCTGATCCCCCTGCTTTTTTCCACGGTCCCCCTGGACGGTGAATAACCGCCAGACAACAGTTTAAGTATGGTAGATTTCCCGGTTCCGTTATATCCGATCAACCCAATTCTTTCATAGGGTTGTATATGCCAGGTAGTGTCTTCAATGATCACCCTGGCGCCAAATTCAAAAGTCACATCTTGTAATCCCGCTAGCATGAATACTTGTATTGCTCAACAAAGCTGCAAAGGTAATGTTATCTTTGCTCTATATCAGCGGAATATGAAGTATGCATTGATGAGTTTTGTATGGATCTCATTACTCTTTGCCTGCAAGCAGGGAAGTAAGGCCGAGACGGTTTCGTCTGCGCCGGGCCTGCCTGCCAAGGCTGTAAATGTTTTGACTGGCGCGGGTGTCAAAGCGTCAACCGTAGCCATAACAACAGCCTATTTCCAGTTGGCCGGGGCATTGGTGAACTGGGATACAACTGGATCAAACCAGGCAGCGGTTTTTCTTGCCGCAGCTACGGACAGTATTGATTTTGCCGGTACCACCGATTCAGCATTGATTAAAACCATTCAGGATCTTACCGGTACCATCCGCTCTGAGTCCATGGCGCTGGCGGCGGAAACAGATATCATAGAGAAGAGGCGGGAGTTCAGCATGATTACAGATAACCTGTATTCCCTACTGCAGGCGGTACAATACAATGATCAGAAACTATATTACCAGGTGTGTCCGATGGCATTCAACGATAGCGACTCTGCATTCTGGATCAGCAATAAAGCAGAGATCGTAAATCCTTATCTGGGTACCAAACATCCCAAGTATGCTTCAGGTATGTTGCATTGCGGCGAGATGGTAGATTCCATTCATTTTGCAAAGTAACCCATGAAACAATTATTGTCTCTAACACTGGTGATGTTGATGGCTTATGCTGGGTTCGGTCAGCAGAAGTATACCCTGAGCGGCTATATCAAGGATTCTCTTTCCCGCGAAACACTCATCGGCGCCTCTGTTTCCATCAAGGGTGAATCCAAGGGCGTGAACAGCAATACCTATGGCTTCTATTCCATCACACTGCCCGAAGGCGAGTATACCGTGGTGGCCAGTTTTGTAGGGTATCTTCCCATAGAACTGCCTGTCTCCCTGCATGGAAATGCTGATCTGGATATCGCACTTTTGGCTAAATCATCTTTGTCGCAGGAAATCGTCATCTCCTCCAAACGAAGGGATGGAAACATCACAAATGCCCAAATGGGTAAGCTTGAATTGTCCATGAATAAGATCCGTTCCCTGCCCGTTATTTTCGGCGAGGTTGATCCCCTTAAAGCACTGCAATTATTGCCCGGTGTGCGTAATGCGGGAGAAGGCAATAGCGGACTCTATGTGAGGGGAGGCGGACCGGACCAAAACCTGATCTTACTGGATGATGCGGTGGTGTACAATCCAGGTCACCTCTTCGGTTTCTTCTCTGTATTCAATGGTGATGCCATCAAAAATGTAAGCCTTATTAAAGGTGGT
>JBEISY010000363.1:0-2894 GCA_040375175.1 Chitinophagaceae bacterium | reverse complement strand
GGGCCAGCGTTTCACCATCATTCATTCTTTAGATGGATATGATGAGATCACGCTGACCGGTGATGCCAAGATTATTACCAATGAAGGGGATCGCATCGCCACACCGGAAGAGCTGGGCAAAAGGATGGTGATGCCGGAAGATATCTATGGCGGTTCCACGCCCGAAGAGGCGGCGGGTATCTTTGTAAAGATCCTGAAAGGCGATGGCAGCTGGGCGCAGAATGCGGTGGTGCTGGCCAATGCGGCCCTCGGCCTGTACAACACCAATGCCTACACGAACTATGAGGCGGCCTTCCAGGAGGCAGTGGAAAGCCTGGAATCGGGGAAAGCCTATCAACAATTAACTCAACTGATCAGTCTGCAGTGATGAATATACTGGAAGAAATTGTACAGTCAAAAGTCAGGGAAGTGGCGGAACGGAAACGGCTCCGACCAGAATCGGTGTTGGAACATCAACCTGCATTCTCGAGATCGGTCCATTCCCTTAAACAGTTCATCCTTGATCCAAATAAAACAGGGATCATTGCAGAGTATAAACGCAGGAGTCCCTCGAAAGGGGTGATCAACGACCGTTCCAGCGTATTGGAGGTCACCAACGGCTATGTGGCCGGTGGTGCCAGCGCGCTCTCGGTGCTCACGGATACGGACTATTTCGGTGGGGCCACGGCTGATCTAGAAACGGCACGGGTGCAGCCCGTTCCCATCCTCCGAAAGGATTTCATCATTGATGAATACCAGATTATGGAGGCCAGGGCCATGGGGGCCGATGTGATCCTGCTGATCGCTTCCTGTCTGAGCCCCATGCGGGTGTGGGAACTGGCGAAGTTTGCGAAGGGACTGGGGTTGGAAGTATTGCTGGAGCTGCACGAAGAAGAAGAGCTTGAGCATATCAATGAATACACCGAAATTGTAGGCGTGAACAACCGGGACCTGAAGACGTTTATCGTGGATATGGACAAAAGTATCCGCATGGCCGAACAGATCGGAAGCTCACGGGTACGCATAGCCGAATCCGGCATTGGATCCGTAGAAGACATTCTAAACTTTAGGCAATACGGATTTGAAGGATTCCTGATTGGCGAGTACTTTATGAAACAAGATGACCCGGCTGCTGCATTCATCGCATTTACGAATAAACTCAAATCAAGATGAGGGTTAAAGTATGTGGAATGACGAGGCTGGACCAAATCCAACAGCTTGACGAATGGGGCGTGGAATTTGCGGGGCTGATCTTCTATCCGAAGAGTCCGCGCTATATCAAGAAATTTCACCTCTCCGCCATCGATCTCAAAAGAGAGAAACTGAAGATCAACACCGTGGGTGTTTTCGTGAACGAGGACCTGGAAGAGATCCTGCGCACGGTGGATGCGTGGCGACTCTCCATGGTGCAGTTGCATGGGGACGAAAGCCCCAAGTTCTGCGAGCAGGTGAGCAACCACGTGACCACCATCAAGGCCTTTCGCGTAGGCGAGGGGGACAATGTGGAATGGAAGATCCATCCTTATAATGAGTTTGTGGACATGTATATGTTTGATAACGGTTGGGTGGGCAATGCCAGTTCCAATAAGGCAGCGGCATATGGTGGAACGGGTCACCAGTTCAACTGGAACAGCCTGGATGGAGTGAATACCCGCAAACCCTTTTTCCTGAGTGGTGGCGTGGATCCAATGGACGGGCAAAAAGTAAAGGCCTTTGCAGAGGCGCAGAAAAATTTCTTTGCCGTGGATGTGAACAGCAGGTTTGAAGTTGAGCCCGGCAACAAAGACATGGGATTGGTTAAAACATTTTTAGACGATATCAAATGAGTACAACAGTGACGTCAGCATTTAAACCCGATGCACAGGGCTATTACGGTTCCTTTGGTGGAGCCTATATTCCCGAGATGCTTCACCGGAATGTGGAGGAGTTGAGGAGCAGGTATCTCACCATTATTGAAGAGCCCGCTTTTAAGGAGCAGTTCCAGAAACTGCTTCGCGATTATGTGGGTAGGCCCACGCCCTTGTTTTATGCGAACAGGTTAAGCAGGAAGTACGGCACTAATATTTGGTTGAAGCGTGAGGATCTTTGTCATACCGGTGCGCACAAGATCAATAATACCATCGGTCAGATCCTGTTGGCACAGCGCCTCGGTAAGCATCGCATCATTGCTGAGACCGGTGCGGGTCAGCACGGCGTGGCTACGGCAACAGTCTGTGCATTGATGGGACTGCCCTGCATTGTGTACATGGGCGAAAAAGATATTGAAAGGCAGGCACCCAATGTGGCGCGGATGAAAATGTTGGGGGCCGAGGTGAGGCCCGCTACTTCGGGCAGCAAGACCCTGAAAGATGCTACCAATGAAGCCATTCGTGATTGGATCAACCATCCGAATGATACGCATTACATTATCGGCTCCGTGGTAGGTCCGCATCCTTATCCGGACATGGTGGCGAGGTTCCAGAGCGTGATCAGTGAAGAGATCAGAAAGCAGTTGTTGGAAAACATCGGTACAGAGCTACCCACGCATGTAGTGGCCTGTGTAGGCGGAGGCAGCAATGCGGCAGGAGCCTTTTATCATTTTCTCGATGAGCCCACGGTGAAACTCGTGGCCGTTGAAGCGGCGGGGCATGGTGTTTATTCAGGATTATCTGCCGCAACCACTGCACTCGGCAAACCCGGCGTATTGCATGGCTCCAAGAGCCTCGTGATGCAGACCGAAGACGGCCAGGTGGTGGAGCCACATAGTATTTCAGCGGGATTGGATTATCCTGGCATTGGACCCTTGCATGCGCAGTTGTATATGAGCGGCAGAGGGGTGTTTTTGTCGGCCACCGACCAGCAAGCGCTGGATGCTTCAGTAGAAGTGGCGAGGATGGAAGGCATCATCCCTGCGCTGGAAACGGCCCATGCTTTTG
>JBEISY010000399.1:0-2513 GCA_040375175.1 Chitinophagaceae bacterium | reverse complement strand
GAGAGGATTAAGGCTGCGTCCTTTGCGAACTGCGAACTGCGACCTGCGACCTGCGACCTTACTTAGTGTTTTTCCCCAATTGCGTCAGTGTGGCCTGCATATCCTTGAATAAAGGCGCTTCCAGGTGAATATGGTCTCCTTCCTGGCTCGTGAAATCCAGGGAAGACGCGTGCAGGGCGAGGCGATTCAACAAAGGGCGCTCAGCCTCTTCTTTTTTGGAAAGCTTGAATTTTCGCTTGATGCGGGACAGCAGGATGGGATCCGCTGTACCATATAGTTCATCACAAACTATAGGGTGACCCAGGTCTTGCATATGAACGCGGATCTGGTGGGTACGACCGGTTTCGATCTGCCACTCTACCAGGGAATACAGTCCAAAGTTTTGCATAACACGGTAATGCGTAACCGAAGCTTTCCCTAAGCGGTGTATATACATTTTCCCCTTCAGGACAGGATGCTGAGCAATGGGTTTATCGATGGTTCCTGAAGTTAGCAATGGCGTGCCGTGAACCAGGCCGATGTATTTTTTCTGGATCGCCCTTTCTTCAAAGGCCATCGAGTAAAATTTATGCGCCACATCGTTCTTGGCAAACATGATGATTCCACTCGTGTCCCTGTCGATCCGATGGATCACAAAAATCTCCCCATACTTATCCCGCAGCATTCTTTTCAATGAAGGCAAATTACCATCAAAACGATCCGGAACGGTCAACAGACCGGAAGGTTTGTTCACTACAACGAGTGAATTATTTTCAAAAACAATGATGGGAGCAATGGGATTATGCATCGGAGTTCTTATCCTTCTTCTTTGCGGGTTTTTTACTGGCGCCAAAATACTTCAGTGCCCTCACTTCTTTTTCTGTCAGGTATCTCCAGTTGCTGCGGTCCACATTCTTTTTCGTGAGCCCGGCAAACATTACCCTGTCCAGGTTGACCACTTTATATTCCAGTTGTTCAAAGATCCTACGCACAATACGGTTCTTGCCACTATGAATTTCGATGCCGATCACTCTTTTATCATTGGCATCAGCATAGGCAACTGCATCTGGCTGAATGAATCCGTCTTCAAGGGTGAGACCTTTGGCAATCGCCTCCATATCTTTTTTCAGCAAGGGTCTGTCTACCTTCACTTCATACACTTTCCTCACTTCATTGGAAGGATGAGACAGCAGTTGAGTAAGTTCACCATCATTGGTCAACAGCAACACGCCAGTGGTATTTCTGTCTAATCGCCCCACAGGGAATACCCTTTCCGTGGTTGCTCCTTTGATCAGTTCCAGCACGGTTTTGCGGCCTTCGGGATCTGCGGAAGTAGTGATATAGTCTTTAGGCTTGTTGAGCAGGATATACACGAGGTTTTTCTCGAGGTGAATCAATTTGCCATTGACCTTGATCTGGTCGTTGGGATTCACTTTATGTCCAGGTTCGAGCATTTTCTCGCCATTCACCGTCACCTTGCCATCCTTGACGAGCAGCGCTGCTTCGCGACGTGCACATACGCCGCTATGGGCGATGAACTTATTCAGCGGCATCGTCTCCATGGTGATCTTCTTACGGATCACGATGGGCTTGGGCTTGTCTGCTTCGATCTTACGCTGCTTCTGTATTTCGATGGCGGCAGATCTTTCTTTCTTCCACTTCTTCTTTTCTTGTTTGAACTGCTCTTTTATAGCAGCATTCTTTTTAGT
Organism: Chitinophagaceae bacterium; assembly: GCA_040375175.1. Taxonomy (GTDB): domain Bacteria; phylum Bacteroidota; class Bacteroidia; order Chitinophagales; family Chitinophagaceae; genus Pollutibacter. The sequence goes on along the minus strand of JBEISY010000399.1, from coordinate 825 downwards.
AGGAAGAAATTTGTCGAAATTATCGGTTCGCTTTTTCAAGGAGCCAGGTTTAAGGGGTGATGGTTATTTATTGGCGAGCTGTCCGCAGGCAGCATCAATGTCTTTACCTCTGCTTTTCCGCAGACGAACGTTCACTCGGTTTTTCTCCAGGTGTTCCATAAAAGCATCCACTGTTTCATCGTCTGGCTTGGAGAACTTCGCAAATTCGATCGGGTTGTACTCAATGATGTTGACGAGGTCTGCCGGAACCTGCCGGTAGATCTTGATCAGTTCATCCGCATCTTGCAGGGAATCGTTAAAATCCTTGAAGAGAATATACTCGAGGGTGATTTCATTCTGCGTGAGTTTGTAGAAATAATTCAAGGCTTCCACGAGGGTTTTGAGGTTGTTGGATTCATTGATACCCATGATCTCATTTCGCTTGGCATCATTGGCAGCATGGAGGGAAAGGGCCAGTTTAAATTTCACACCATCGTCTCCTAATTGGCGGATGCCTTTCGCAACACCTGCTGTTGAAACGGTGATGCGGCGGGGGCTCATGGCCATGCCGTCTTCAGCCGTAATACGTTCAATCGCCTTGAGCACATTTTTATAATTCAGCAGGGGTTCACCCATGCCCATGAATACGATGTTGCTGAGGTGTTTTCCGCTTGTTTTTTCACAGAGTTGGTTGAGCAGGGCTACTTCATCCACAATTTCATCATACTCCAGATTGCGCTTACGTTCCAGATACCCGGTTGCACAAAACTTGCAGCTTAGGCTACAGCCGATTTGTGATGATACGCAGGCGGTATGACGGGTTTCTGTGGGGATAATCACTCCTTC
>JBEISY010000396.1:0-2539 GCA_040375175.1 Chitinophagaceae bacterium | reverse complement strand
ACAGCTATTCAATAAAGGGGGTGAATGGCAGAAACTCTTACGCGAATTCGAATTTTGATTACGAAACGGTAGATGGTCAACACAAGGGATTTATGTACGGTTATAGTGTTTACTACTTTGATATTGTCGACAAGACTGCTAAAATTGTCATAACGAAAGACCTTTTCGAAAACATTCCTCCAAACTACGCATTTCAGAATCTAATAATTAGATAAAGATGTTGCCAATTCCTGAATACCAAAAACAGGAATACTCAAGATGAATTATCTTGTAGGAAAGCACCGTATATGACCTTTCTTTTCTTTATCATCCTTGGGATTACTTTAATGGTAGTGAGCTTTGTGAAACAAGACTACCACAAAGACCTTATGAAGACGGGTAAGCATGCAGAGGGTATTGTATTCGACCAGTCGGTACGTACAGATACCAGCTCCTCTTCAAATGCGTTGTTGAATACAGATATCGTGATAAGATTCACCACGGAAGACAAGACCTGGATCACAGGCACAATGAATCAAACCTTTTCTACTTTTTTCACCGGGCAGTATAAAGTTGGGCAGAAGGTGGATGTATATTATGATCCCCAAAAACCGTCCAGGTTTTATGTGCATACATCGCAATCACCCATCCTTGCTCGGGTATTGATGTTTGTTGTAGGATTGGTTTTACTGCTGAGTGGTCTTTATCTATCTCAAACTGAATAAATAGGACCGCGGATCCGCTTCATGCATTTATGACCTGATAATGCCCATTGCCCAATGCCCAATGCCTTCCACAAAGCATTAGCCACAAATATTTTCCAGCGCTTTGGCAAAGACCTTCATCTCATCCATCGTTCCAATACTCACCCGGCACCATTTGCCGCCGAAGTGATTTCTGTGCTGCACCATGATGTTTTGTTTTTCCATCGCTTCCTGGTAATTACACTTTATGGAATCGATGTTGAACATCATGAAACTCGTTACAGAAGGAATGTAGGGGAGTTTTAGTTTATCGAATGTCTGTCCGCAGAATTGGCGGAGTTCCGCTGTTTTATCCCTACACATTTTCACAAAGTCCTGGTCGTCCAGCGCAGCCGATGCCGCCGCAACATTCACCTGCCCGAGCTGCCCGTTGGGCCAGCTTTGCAGGGTCTCGAATTTCTTGATGGTGGCGGGATGCGCGATGGCATAGCCGATGCGAGCCCCGGCGAGACCGTATATCTTCGAGAACGTTTTCGCGATGATGATGTTGGGATTGGTGATCGCTAGGGCAGAGAGCGATTGGAAATTGGAAAACTCCGTGTATGCTTCGTCTACCAGCACAAGGCATTTCTTGCTGGCCTCTTCCACGAAGGCGCGAAGGGGTTCAATATTGATCACGGTACCCACGGGGTTATTGGGGTTGCAAACATAGACCATACGGGTGTCCGGCGCAATGGCGGCGCGCATAGCGAGCAGGTCCAGTTTGAATTCTTTATCTACAGGAACAGAGATCACTTTTACCCCAAAAGCTGCAGCCATTCTTGTCCAGGGGTTGAACGAAGGTTCCGCGGTAACTGCAGAGCCACCTTGCTGTGCGGCCATGAGGGTGGTTTGTCCGAGTATCTCCGATGATCCCGCACTCATGATGATGTTCTCCGGTGCTACTTTATGAAAGGCGGCAAGTTTTTTAATGAGCAACTTCACTTCATCGTCGGAGTAACGATTGCTCTTGCCCGCGATCTCCTGCATGGCCTTAACCACGGAAGGGGAGGGGCCGAATGCATTCTCATTGCTGTTCAGCAAAATGATCCGTCCGGAGGGATCCTCCCTTCTTAGGGTAGGCATGGCCGTTAGATTGTTGCCGATACTCAGTGCTGCGAGGGAAAGCGATGTGTTACGGAGCCATTCTCTGCGTGACGTCATGGTGTGGTGATTGAGTTATTGGTTATTAAGGTACGCAATTCCTGCGAACTTCGCGACCTGCGAACTGCGACCTACTTCCCAAGTTCTATCACCACTAGGTCCCTGATCTCTTTTTCATGAATGACAAACTTAATCAAGGTAGAAACCTTGTGCCATCCTTGTTTTCCGGCGGCGCCGGGGTTGATGTGCAGGCATTTCCAGGCATCGTCATACATCACTTTCAGAATATGGGAGTGACCACTGATGAAGAGTTGAAAAGGTTTTTCCCGATAGGCTTGTTTGACGATGGGCGTGTATTTGCCCGGATAACCGCCGATATGGGTCATAAAGACTTCCACATCCTCGCACATGAAGCGTGCGGTTTCTTTGTAGGTGTACCGCACATCATGCCCATCGATATTCCCATACACACCCCGCAATGGTTTGACAGCTGCCAGCTGTTCCGCTAGCGCCAGGGTGCCGAAATCCCCCCGCATGCCAGATCTGATCACAATCCGCAAAATGTTCCAACACCCGCGGATCCAGATAGCTATGGGTGTCGGACAACAGGCCTATTTTTGTCATACCACAAAAATAGGCATTAGGGCATAGGGCATAGGGCATTATGGAGGAATTGGGCATAATGCCCTATGCCCTATGCCTTCATGCCTATT
>JBEISY010000332.1:0-3126 GCA_040375175.1 Chitinophagaceae bacterium | reverse complement strand
TGGCGCCAATGCCGTGACGCAGCGGGCCGCCATCACCGCATTGACCGGGGAAATGAAACCTTCCTTTGATATGAATGTGGAGTTCGGGAAACGGAGGGCGAGGATTCTTGAATTGATGAGTGAAATTCCTGGTCTGATCTGCACTCCTCCTGACGGCGCGTTTTATGTATTTCCGGTGGTGAAATCATATTTCGGAAAACACATTGGCGACCAGAGAATCAATGATGCAGATGATCTGTGCATGTATCTGCTGAACACCGCGCATGTGTCAACCGTTACCGGACGCGCATTTGGGGAACCTGATTGCATCCGTATTTCATTTGCAAACGCGATGCCTAAGATTGAAGAAGCGATGAGCCGGATTTCTAAGGCACTGGCAGCGCTTTTTTAGTAGGTCGCAGGGCGCAGTTCGCGATTTTTTATTGAATGTAGTGGACTACTTGGTAAGTTCGGCCAGTGTTTTCATAACGATGATACTTGATTCGGGACCAACTGACATGCTGCAGAGATATTCTGCGTGTGGGATCTTTCTGGCGGGATCAAAGAAATAGGGTTTTACAATATACCCTAGTGCATCCATGGAAAGGCCCAGGATGAATTTTGGCCCGTTTGTTTTGAAGAGCTTCCTGGTAGCCAGGCTCATCTCGGGAACCGTTTCACCAGGATGTGTTGCAAACATGGCATTACCGATACTAAAGACTGCCAGTTCTGTTTTTACAGTGGCGTCGATGGATCTGTTTATCACGCCGGCTTTTGCGAGTTGGCGGAAGCCGGGATTCTCAACTGGCATATCAATCAACGCGCTGCGAAAAAGGATCTGACTGCCATTAAGCTGGATTGGGTGTTTTAGAAGTTTACGCGTGAATAAGGCAAGTTCATTTCCTCGCATATAGGCCTGTTCAAATGTTTGGGGTTCACCTTCCGGTTGTACCCAACCACCAATGGCTCCTTGCAGAAAAAGGTTGACGCCACCTAGTTCCTTATCCATGGTTCGGTAAAATCCTGCGGGATAATCTGCACTAACTTTGGAACGTACAGCGTCTACGAATGTGGGGTGGCACGCAAAATTGGTAAGGGTTGCCACGGACTTGCCTTTTTTGTTGACACACTGCAGAATACTCACGGTACGGTCAAGCTCCTCCGGTTCAGAAATATTTTTAACCCAGTTGAACTGGTGCATCCCTTCACCATACACAATTTCCACAGGCTCCATTTTCTGGATGGCCTCATCGATCTGCTGTTCTGTAACCTGCAATACCTGCTCCATATATATGCTGTCAACCCCGGAATGCATGATGTCTGCACCCCAGAGTCCAACCACATCGGGGCCTGCATGAGAATGGGTTGAAGACATGACAATATGATCCACCGGCACGCGGTTTTTTCGCGAAGCCATTCGTTCCCTGAGTGTTTGCAGGTGAGGGTACAGCATGCCAATACAATCATAGGTGATGATCGCTAATCTTTTCTCATTGTTGCCTATTACAACAACCTTTACAAACAGACTGTCCTGAACGCCTGTGAATAAACGGTTCTGTGAGTGCCCGGCAATAAATGAAGGGATGGATGGATTAATATGGTGCTGGGATGCTCCTGCCCGAAACGATTGCGAAAAAACAGACACTGTGGAAAGAACGATGAGGCCGGTAATGATCCATTTCATCCTTTAAGTTATCGTTTTTTTTCTAAAGTAAATTGCTGTAATGCCACCGAAAAGATCAATCAGGAAATGTAGGACAATAACGATCAAAAGGCTCTTGGATACAATGAAGATCACACCAAAAAGTGCAGACAAAATAAAGATCTTTCCCATTGCTTCATAGCCCTGGTAGAAATGCGCGATGCTGAACATCACAGCGGGAAAGATCACCGCTATCCAGGGAAATCCGTCCTTCATGGGATTGATGAAATAGTTGACCATAAATCCCCTGTACATGATTTCTTCACATATGGCCGCACTTAAGCAAAGCAGGATATAGGCCGGTAATTCGCGATATGATTCCGGAAGAAAAGGGATGTTGTGTTCCCACTGCTCAAAGGTTTTCTGCTGTTGATCTTTCTGAAGGTAGTTTTGTATCACTTCAATTACGTAGAAACCGACAAATGCGGCTGTTGCCACCCATGTCAACGGTTGGTTAACGATCTTCTGGAACCCCATTAAGGACCAGGGCCGCTCATTCCAGTACCAGATGCCCATCGCTACGGCTGCAAGCACCCAGAGCACGAGGCTATTTGACAGGAAAAACCGCCTGCGGGTAGCTTCATCAAAGTGAACTTTATGCATCTGCTCGCTTCCCCGGATCCCAGAAAAGAAGGGTAGTACCAGGCCCAGAATGACGACCAGCAGCTGGTCTATGAGGTTGGGGATCATTTGGAATGCAAATGTGAAGATGTGTCAGTATGGGAGAGGGTGATCAGCTTTTGGTGTAACTCAAGAACCTGTGGCAGCAGTAATTGTTTTTCATCGTTGACAATAACGGCATCACATAACCGCATTTTTATCTTGTCGCTGATCTGCTTTTCCATTCTGTCGCAGACCTGTTCTTCGGTAACACCGTCCCTGGCCATGATTCTTTGTATGCGAAGTGCAATTGGGGCAGTTACACCGATGACAAAATCCAGGTCACGTTGTGATCCGGATTCGAAAATCAACGCGGCCTCTTTGATGGCATAGGGGGTGTTCTGTGCGGTAAGCCAGTTTTCTGCATCCCTGATGGTGGCAGGATGCACGATGGCGTTCAGTTGCTCGAGTTTGGTTTTGTCTGAGAATACGATCGAAGAAATATATGTCCGGTTCAATATGCCATCTTGGTATGCTGCATCACCCAACAATCCGATGATCTGTTTTCTTACTTCAGGATCTTCCTGTTGGATCCGCTTTGCTGCTTCGTCAGCATAGTAAATGGGAATCCCGAGGGCGGCGAATATTTTGGCCACCATCGATTTCCCTGAACCAATTCCCCCTGTTAGTCCAACTTTAAGCATGACAATAAAAACCCCGCCGGTGGGCGGGGCAAATTGAATTATGATTTTGCAGCTGCTGCCTGTTGTTGCTGGCTCCATTCCATACTGATCGCACTGGCCTCAATCGTCAGATAGCTACCTGGATTTACTTCGATCTGGATG
>JBEISY010000413.1:0-2389 GCA_040375175.1 Chitinophagaceae bacterium | reverse complement strand
CCAGCGGGATATCAATATCGCACTGATGAATGAATTGTCCATGATATTTGATCGGATGGGAATAAACACCTTTGAGGTGCTGGAAGCGGCTGCCTCAAAGTGGAATTTTTTAAAATTTACGCCCGGCCTGGTTGGTGGGCATTGTATAGGTGTTGACCCTTACTACCTCGCGCACAAAGCTTCTTCGCTGGACTATGACCCTAAATTGATTTCTGTTTCCAGGCTGATCAATGATGAGATTGCCAGGAATGTAGCCAGAAAAGTAGTTACACATGTTCTGAAGAATGCCACTGATTCTTCTAAGGCCAGAGTGTTGGTAATGGGTGCAACATTCAAGGAAAATGTTAGTGATATCCGAAACTCAAAAATTTTTGATACGATACGTGAACTTCAGGCGTTTCAAATTAGCGTTGATATCTCTGACCCATATGCTGATCCTGCAGCTGTCTTACAGAAGTATAATATTGTTCTTAGCGAAAAGGTAAACCAGAAATATGATGCTGTTGTCATTGCTGTGGCCCATTCTTCCTATCTTTCGCTCACTGAGGATTATTTTTGCAGCATTACACATTCAAATGCCCTTATCGCTGACCTGAAAGGATTGTACAGGGGAATGAGACAAAGGGCATACTGGAGCTTATAATATGAAAAAAAAGATTTTAGTTACGGGTGGGGCGGGATTTATCGGGTCTCACGTTGTCAGACTTTTTCTGAAGAAGTATCCTGATTATGAGTTGCACAATCTGGACCTGTTGACGTATGCAGGAAACCCTGAAAACTTGTTGGATGTTGAGCACCTTCCCAACTACAAGTTTTTTAAGGGCGATATTAATGATGAGCAGTTCGTTAATCAACTTTTTGCCGATCATGGCTATGATGCCGTTATTCATCTGGCTGCGGAGAGTCACGTAGACAGGTCAATCATGGATCCATTGGCCTTTGTCAGAACCAATGTTCTCGGCACCGGCGTATTGTTGAATGCTGCAAGGCGATATTGGACGAATCTACAAGGTAAATTGTTCTATCACGTCTCAACTGATGAAGTATATGGAAGCCTTGGAGCAACCGGTTATTTCACTGAAGAGACAGCTTATGATCCGAGGTCGCCCTATTCTGCGTCAAAGGCATCTTCGGATCACTTGGTGATGGCTTACCATCACACATTTGGTCTTCCCGTTGTTATTTCCAACTGTTCCAATAATTATGGGTCACATCAGTTTCCTGAGAAACTAATTCCTCTGATGATCAATAATATCTTGCATCAAAGATCCTTGCCTGTTTATGGAAAAGGCGAGAATGTTCGGGATTGGCTGTGGGTTGAAGATCACGCAATAGCCATCGATGCAATTTTCCACTCAGGATGTATAGGTGAAACATTCAATGTTGGCGGTTTCAATGAGTGGAAAAACATAGATCTTGTTCATTTGCTTTGCAAAATCATGGATCAGAAATTGGGGCGGCAGGAAGGAGAATCTGCAAAATTGATTACCTATGTGAAAGATCGTGCTGGTCATGACCTCAGGTACGCAATAGATGCAAGTAAGATCAGCAGATCTTTGGGATGGCAGCCGTCGCTTCAGTTTGAAGAAGGGCTATCAAAAACAGTGGATTGGTATCTTTCCAATGAAGAGTGGGTCAGGCATATTACATCAGGAACCTACCAGCAGTATTATCAGGATCAGTATAATCAGAGATAAAAGAGTTATGCCATTTCATCAAACAGAACTTCCGGGGCTGGTGATTTTTGAGCCTAATGTTTTCCCAGATAAACGAGGCTATTTTTTTGAGAGTTACCACCAGAGAATTTTTGCTGAAGCAGGTCAAGCATATGATTGGGTGCAGGATAACCAGTCGCACTCCGTTTACGGTGTAGTACGTGGCCTGCACTACCAAAATGACCCATTTAGTCAGGCTAAGTTGGTAAGGGTCTTAAAAGGCTCCATCTGGGATGTAGCAGTGGATATAAGAAAAGGATCACCCACATTCGGAAAGGTATTTGGAATTGAACTGAGTGCGGAAAATAAATTGCAACTGCTTATACCCCGGGGGTTTGCGCATGGGTTCTCGGTGTTGTCTGATACTGTTGAAGTATTGTATAAGTGCGACAATTACTATAAAAAACAAAGCGAAGGGAGTATCATTTGGAATGATCCGGATTTAAGCATTGACTGGAAGATACCTGCAGATAAAGTAATCATTTCCGAAAAAGATATGTTTCATCCATTGATGAAGGACGCCCACCATAATTTTACATATCGTGGCTAATCTGCGCATATTGATTACAGGTGCCAATGGGCAGGTAGGAAGAGAACTCCGTGAACTTCCTGCGCTGCATCCCGACATCACATTTTACTTTCAGGGCAGAGAGGATATGCCCCTGACGAATTTT
>JBEISY010000451.1:0-2028 GCA_040375175.1 Chitinophagaceae bacterium | reverse complement strand
GAAATTTTACTATGGTCCCAACGATTATCATACCCTGAAAAAATATGGGATGGAAGACATCGTGAACCTGGGGCAGGGTATCTACGCTTTTGTGAAATACATCAACAGGCTGATCATCATGCCGGTGTTCAATCTGTTTTCAGGATTCATCAAAAGTTATGGATTGGTAATTGCCTTGTTGACGATCATCATCCGTTTGCTGACCTCGCCATTGGTGTATACATCGTACCTGAGTGGTGCCAAAATGAAGGCCCTGAGGCCGGAACTGGCAACGCTGAAAGAGAAATATAAGGATGACCAGCAGGCCTACAGCATGGAGCAGATGAAACTGTTCCGTACCGCGGGGGTGAATCCATTGGGCGGGTGTATTCCGGCACTATTGCAGATCCCGATCTTCTTCTCGTTATACTCCTTCTTTAATGCAGAGATAGACCTGCGAGGTAAGGACTTCTGGTGGAGCCAGGACCTTTCTTCTTATGACCATATCATCACCTGGGGATTCAATATTCCGTTCATCGGAAACCACCTGAGCTTGTTCACGATTCTTGCGGTGGTGACGAGTTTGTTGATTTCGATATACAGTATGAGCATGACGCCGGATCAGGATAATCCGATGCTCAAGTATATGCCTTACATCTTTCCAGTCATGCTGTTAGGCATCTTCAACAGCCTTCCTTCGGCATTGACATGGTACTACACCGTGTCAAACGTGATCACGCTGTTGTTGCAATATGTGATCCAGAACTATATCATCAATCATGAAAAGATCCTGGCGCAGATCGAAGAGAATAAGAAAAAGCCCCGATCAAAACCCAAATGGCAGGATCGCCTTGAATCTATGCAGGATCAACAGCGGAAGCTGGAGGACATGAAGAAAAAGACGAAGAAGTAGTAGCTTTAACAGTATTCAGGCAACCTGGCCTTTAGTTTATCAATCTTACCAGATATGAAAAAGAGCATATTCGTGATGGTGTTGGTGATGTTGGGGTTGACTGTTCAAACCCAGGCACAGAAGCTTCTTTCTGAAGGGACGATCCAGTATGAAGTCACTGTGCAGACGGGCACCAACAATCCCAAAATGGCTGACGTATTTGACGGCGCCACTGCACTGGTGTTGATAAAAGGATCTCACTCCAGGTCAGAATTGAAAAGTGCTATTGGCAGTTCTGTGACCATATTTGACAGCCGCACCGGTAATGGGGTAGTGATGAGGGAATTTGGTGCCCAGAAATTGCTCATCCGCATGAACAGGCAAAACTGGACAGACAGGAATAAAAAATACGATGGCATCGTATTTACCAAAACCGGCGAGACGAAAAAGATTGCAGGATATAATTGTGAACAGGCCATCGGAAAATTGGCTGACGGCTCAAGCTTCACTGTGTTTTATACTACAGAGATCAGGGTAGAGAACAGGGATTATGATGCCCAATTTAAAAATCTTCCCGGTGTTCCGCTGGAGTTTGAATCAACCGTTTCCAGCATCAAAGTCAGGTACGCTGCAAGCAGGGTCAGCTTTGATCCCGTACCGATCCAGCGATTTGAAATCCCCACATCTGGTTACAGAGAAATGACCTACGAAGAAGGAATGAAAACTAACAATTGACAATTGATAATTGGCAATTAACAATTAACAATAGCTATTAGGAAGTAGCTATTAGCGAGACGGAGTCTTGAACTTTTGTAACAACTTAGATCCGCCACGCTGGGGAGTTACCCAGGTTTGGTTTCCTTTCTGGAAATATACGAGCGAGTAGTTGCCAGACATTGATGGAACCCTTTTCATCTGGCGATTCTTAGGGTTAGAAGTGCTGTATAGCGTTTTCAAAGAAAAGTTGAGATTTGTTTTGATGGTGGAATACACCTTGGTGGATTTAGTACCACCCTGTGTTCCATCAACGGCAAAGCCATAATGAGCCACTGCTACAATGGCCACAAAAGCCAAAGCCAGTTTCAAGATTTTACCAGTGTATATTTTGGTATTCACGCTCATGTCACAAAATTAACAAAAACTATTCCAGAAATGAT
>JBEISY010000443.1:0-2109 GCA_040375175.1 Chitinophagaceae bacterium | reverse complement strand
TCCCATGACCGATAAAAAACGTACCCTGGGTATTTCGATCCTTCGTTTTGGCGTGGATGACATTCCCAATACCTTATTCCTCATCGAACCAGATGGCTCGATCAACTATAACAATATCCGGTCATTCTCCTCCGCTGATTATGCTTTCCTGCTGTCTTACGCACAGACGATCCGAAAGACAGAGACGAAAAGCCTGAGCTTTGGCGTCAACGCCAAGATCATTCACCGAAACGTGGGCACATTTGCCAGCGCATGGGGATTTGGTCTCGATGCGGGCGTACAATACCAGACCGGCCGATGGAAACTGGGGCTTGCTGCCAGAGACCTGACAACAACGTTCAACGCGTGGACCTTCAATTTTACGGAACAGGAAAAAGAGATCTTGTATCTCACCAACAATGATATTCCCGTGAAGTCAACAGAACTCACCGCACCCCGCCTCGTGGCAGGAGCGGCTTATGATTTTAAACTCAGCAAGGACATCAACCTGCTGACAGAGGTTAACCTGGATATCACGTTTGACGGTAAACGAAATGTACTGGTCAGTGCTGATCCGGTGAGTGTAGATCCCCGGATAGGTCTTGAACTGGGCTATAAGCAAATCATCTTCCTGAGGACGGGTATATATAATTTCCAGCAAGCGCTGGCAGACGGGGATACCCTCAACCAGAAGAAAGTGTGGATCTACCAGCCCAGCATTGGCGTGGGTTTCAAACTGAAACACATTGGTATTGATTACGCATTTACCAACCTGGCTAATCAGTCTAATCCATTGTATACCCATATTTTTTCGTTGCGTTTGAATCTCGTTAAAACGAAAAAGAAAAGCTGATCCAAAACATCCACGTATGAAAAGAGTATTTTTTTTGTTAGGGTTGATGGCGATATGTTTGGGTGTACATGCCCAGTATAACAACGAGTGGATCGACTATTCAAAAACATACTATAAGTTCAAAGTTGTATCCAACGGAATCTATCGTATTAATCGCGCTACACTTGATGCGGCAGGGATTGGGGGAATGCCCGTTGAACAGTTCAGGTTGTTTCGCAATGGCGTAGAAGTGCCCTTATTTACCTCTGTTCCTTCTGGTCCGATGGGTGGATCAGATTTTATTGAGTTTTATGGACGAATGAATGATGGTAAGGCTGATAATAAACTGTATCGTCAGGTAAGTATGCAGCCCAGTGATGTTTGGAGCCTTGAGTCAGATACTTCGTCTTATTTCCTCGCAGTATATCCAACTGGTTCAGCACAGCGAATAACCAGTGAGGTTAATGATGTAGCAGGCAATACCTTACCCGTTGAGCAATTTTTCACATACACTTTCCGGAAAGCATTCAAAGAGATGATCAACCCCGGTTTTGCGGTTGATCTTAAAACAGCTTATGTGTATTCTTCCTCTTATGATCCTGGTGAAGGCTGGAGTAGTAGGGACATCTTTGCAGGATCTCCAAGAACGGAGTCACTGGGTGATCTGGCAGTTTTTCCGGGAGGCCCGGCTGCTGTACTAAGCGTTACGGCATCCGGTAATACGTTTACGGCAAGAAATGTCCAAGTATCCCTAAATGGTACCAGTATAATTGATGAGCCCCTTAATTATTTTGCTGCAGGTACCAGGCAAGCCAACTTTGCATCCAGTGTGATCGGTCGCCCAGGAGGTGATCAGATTGTGCTAGGCAGTACCACGGCAGATTCAAGGCTTGTGGATCGTATGGTGGTAGCGGCGTACAGCATTACATATGCCCGTAAGTTTGACTTCGGTGGCGCCAGGCTTTTTGAATTCCAGCTCGGTGCCAATCCCGCAGGTATGTACTTGGAGATTGCCAATTTCAATGTTGGATCAGCTGCACCAATAATGTATGACCTAACCAACAGGAAGCGGTATATCGGAAGTGTTTCCGGTGGGCTGGTGCGCTTCGCATTGAAGCCTTCCTTTCAGCCCAGGCAAATGGTTTTATTGAATAGTGAAGCTGGCGAGATCAGGGCTGTTTCCGGGTTGCAGGTCAGGAATTTTGTGAATTTCAGTCAGGCTGCCAACCAGGGAGATTACCTCCTAATCGCCCACAAAAGTCTTTTCAATAGTTCAAGGGGTAATCCAATCATTGCAT
>JBEISY010000119.1:0-5850 GCA_040375175.1 Chitinophagaceae bacterium | reverse complement strand
TCTGTCATAACTGCAACATACAATAGCGCATCAACCTTGCATGATACATTGAATAGTGTTTCTGGCCAGACATATCCTAATGTAGAACATATCATTGTTGATGGCCAATCTGCTGATGATACTATGAGAATCGTGCATTCGTACAACCATATAGGCAAAGTAGTTTCTGAAAAAGACAAGGGAATTTATGATGCTATGAACAAAGGCATCTCCATGGCAACCGGTGAGATCATCGGAATTTTGAATTCAGATGATTTTTATGCTTCCTGCGGGGTACTTTCAAAAGTTGCAGACACCTTTAAGCGCACCGGTTGTGATGCAGTGTATGGTGACCTTTTTTACGTTGATAAAGATAATATTGATCATGTGTTCAGGTACTGGAAATCCGGGCGATATTCCGAAGGAGCGTTCAAGTGGGGCTGGATGCCTCCGCACCCTACTTTTTTTGTGCGTAGGTCGCTGTACGAAAAACATGGCCTGTTTAACCTTGATATGAAAACCGCTGCTGATTATGAGTTAATGCTCAGAATGATTCATAAGGGGAAAGCCAGGCTGGAATATATTCCGGAGATTCTTGTAAAAATGAGAACTGGTGGGGCAAGCAATCAATCCGTGTTAAGTAGGATAAAAGCTAACGCAGATGACAAAAAAGCATGGGCCGTCAATGGTGTAAAACCATTCTGGTTCACACTTTATTTGAAACCTATTCGAAAAATTTCACAGTATATATTCAGATCCATATGAGTAAAGTTGCTTTAGTTACAGGTATTACAGGACAGGACGGTGCTTACCTTGCAGAACTTCTGCTGGAAAAGGGATACACTGTTCACGGGATAAAAAGGAGAAGCTCCCTTTTCAATACGGAACGTATAGATCACCTGTATCAGGATCCCCATGAGAAGAACGTGAAAATGCATCTTCACTACGGGGACCTAACAGATTCTACCAATCTGATCCGGATCATACAGGAAACCCAGCCGGATGAGATTTATAATCTTGCTGCGATGAGTCATGTTAAGGTGAGTTTTGATACACCTGAGTATACAGCCAACGCTGACGGAATAGGCACACTAAGGATTCTTGAAGCAGTACGGTTGTTGGGGCTTACGGCAAAGACGAAAGTGTACCAGGCTTCAACATCGGAATTGTACGGACTGGTTCAGGCTGTTCCGCAGTCTGAAACCACACCTTTTTATCCGAGGTCGCCTTATGCCGTGGCAAAATTATATGCATATTGGATCACTGTAAATTATCGCGAAGCCTACAATATGTTTGCAGTGAACGGGATATTGTTTAACCATGAATCACCATTGCGCGGCGAAACATTTGTAACAAGAAAGATCACAAGAGGTGTTGCAAAAATAGCACTGGGTATGCAGGAGAAAATATATCTCGGCAACCTGGATGCAAAAAGGGATTGGGGTCATGCCAAAGACTATGTTGAGGGGATGTGGCGTATACTTCAGCATCATGCACCAGAAGATTTTGTACTGGCTACAGGTGTTACCACTACTGTTCGTGACTTTGTTCGAATGGCTTTCAGGGAAGTGGGTGTTGAACTGGAATTTAAAGGCAGTGCAAGCAAAGAGAAAGGGTATGTGGTTTCCGCTTCTCATCCGGACTACTCTTTGGCAGCCGGGATGGAAGTGGTTTCCGTTGATCCAAAATATTACCGTCCAACAGAAGTGGACTTGCTGATTGGTGATCCAACAAAGGCCCAGACGGTTCTCGGATGGAAACCAAAATATGATTTGCCGATGTTGGTAAAAGAAATGGTGGCATTTGATGTGGATCTGTTCAGGAAGGAGAAACTGTTGAGGGAGTCTGGTTTTAACATTAAGAACCAATACGAATAGCTACTCATTCCTGGCCACCAAATCAATAGAACGAGTAGATTCTTGACTTTTAACATATCATGGAGAAAACTGATAAAGTATATATTGCCGGTCACCGAGGAATGGTAGGTTCCGCATTGCTGCGGAAACTGAGGGCCGAAGGGTTCACAAACCTGGTTTACAGGACCTCTGCGGAGCTGGACCTCCGGAACCAGGCTTCAGTAGCTCGGTTCTTTGAAGAAGTTCGTCCTGAATATGTTTTTCTGGCAGCCGCAAAGGTTGGGGGAATATTGGCGAACAACATATACCGCGGTGCCTTTCTTTATGAGAACCTCATGATTCAAAGCAACATCATTCATGCTGCTTACCTGAATAATGCTACCAAACTGATGTTTCTTGGCTCGTCCTGTATCTATCCAAAATTAGCACCACAGCCACTCAAAGAAGAATACCTGCTTACAGGGCTGCTGGAACACACCAACGAGCCCTATGCCATTGCTAAAATTGCAGGTATCAAAATGAGCGACGCATATAGAGACCAATACGGATGCAATTTTATCTCTGTAATGCCTACAAACTTGTATGGCCCTAACGATAACTATGATCTGCAGACCTCGCATGTATTACCTGCACTGATCCGGAAAATTCATGAGGCAAAAAAACTTGGACAAACTTCGGTGACCATCTGGGGAACGGGAAAACCAAGGCGGGAATTTTTACATGCAGACGACCTTGCAGATGCCTGCTACTACCTGATGCAGCATTATGATGAACCCGGCTTTGTAAATATTGGTACGGGCGAAGACATCGAGATCGGAGAACTTGCCTTGCTGATCAGGGATATTGTTGGTTTCGAAGGCGAAATTGTAAATGACTTTACCAAGCCTGACGGAACACCGAGAAAGCTGATGGATGTTTCTAAACTACATTCGTTTGGATGGAAACATAAGATTAACTTGCGGGAAGGATTAGCAATGGTATATGCTGATTTCTGCAGGACCGGTGGCGTTGGGTCCTGATTAAAGCCAATTATCCAGCGTGTTTTCTTTTTTTAAAAAATCGCTTCCTCAAGATCCATTCCCTTTCCATGAACTTGGAAAGGATATGCATTCTCATTTGATTCCGGGTGTTGATGACGGATCACCAGATCCTTCGGAATCCACCCTTTTAATCAATGGCCTGACGGACCTTGGCTACACCTACCTGATCACGACGCCACATATCATGCAGGACATGTACCCTAATTCACCCAAAACTCTGGGTGCCGGATATAATCTACTCACCCAGTCGTGGCCCGATGATATCCCCTGCCGGTTTGCTGCGGAGTATTTCCTGGATGATCACGTGATGAAATTGGTGGAAAATGGAGAGCCCTTGCTTACGGTCTCAGGTTCAAAAGTTCTGGTTGAACTGAGTTTTGTCAGCAGGTCCATGGCACTCAAAGAAATGCTGTTCAATTTGCAAATCGCAGGGTATGAGCCCATTCTGGCCCATCCGGAACGATATACCTATCTCCATCGAGACCCCTCACTTTACCACGAGATCAGGGATGCCGGTTGTACATTCCAATGCAATATTTTGTCTTTTTCAGGTTATTACGGAGACTCAATCCGCGAAGCCGCCGAGTTCCTTGTTAACAAGAATCTCGTGGACATGCTGGGTACCGATTTACACCACCAACGTCACCTGGCAGCACTTCGCCAGCTCAATTTTACCCCCGCTCTCCGCAAACTCATGAGCAAACCCCTGCTCAATCCTGAGTTGTAATTCCCCTTATTTTTTCTGACCCCCCCTTTGTGAACCTTTCCCATGGGAATATGTTAATAAGAGCTATGAATGCATTTACCATTAAAGACGTGGAGAACCTCACTGGTGTGAAGGCACACACCATCCGGATATGGGAACAGCGTTACAGCTTTATCAAGCCCCAGAGGACTGACACTAATATTCGGTATTATAACAATAATGAGCTAAAGACAATCCTGAATATATCCTTACTAAATAAGTATGGATATAAGATATCCCATATCAACAGGATGTCTTCTGATGAGGTCAAGGATAAAATTCACTCACTCTCCAGTTCGGTTGCCCAACTCGAAAGAGTAATAAATGAATTGATTCAGGCAATGATTGACCTGAGGATCGATGTTTTTGAGGCCGTGTTAGACGATTATGTCCGCACAAGGGGCATCGAAAAGACAATCACGCAGATCATTTTTCCCTTTATGGAAAAGATCGGCGTGCTTTGGGCAACGGACCACATTAATCCTGCACAAGAACACCTCGTATCCAACATCATCCGGCAGAAGTTGATCGTTGGGATCGAAGGTGTGCAGTCATATGTCAACGTCAATAAGAGTGTTCTGTTATTTCTACCGGAAGGTGAATACCATGAAATGGGTTTACTTTATGTGCAGTATCTACTGAAGAGCCGAGGAATCAGTACCATCTACATCGGTGCAAATGTGCCCCTTGAAGACGTCAAATTTGTGGCTGACCTAAAGAAACCGGATTTCATTTTCACCCACCTCACTTCAGTCTCCAGTAGCTTTAGTTTCGAAAGATTTCTATCACAGATCACCCGTAAGCTGGAATCACACCCCATTGTCATTTCTGGTAGGCTGGCACAGTCTTACGAGAAAAGAATTCCCGCAAAAATCAACTTCAAGCGGAACCTCGCAGAAGTCATGGAGTTTATTGTTTCCATGCAGTAATTCGCTCATTTCAGTACCTTGCTGATGGATATCCACTTGTAGATTATTCAGATGCAAACATTCGCCTTGACCGGAGCAGCTGGTTATGTGGCCCCCAGGCACATGAAGGCCATACTTGATACCGGCAATTCACTGGTGGCAGTACTTGATCCACACGATACCCTTGGTGTGATAGATAGGTATTTCCCTGACGCCGAATGCTTCTCATCAGAGCAGCTGTTTCACCAGTTTATCCAGCAAGTGGGTATTGATTACCTCTCCGTTTGTTCCCCCAATCACATCCATTTTCAACATATTCTGATGGGCATGCAATCTGGTGCCCATGTTATTTGCGAGAAACCCCTGGTCATCAATCCAGCACAACTTGAACAGTTGCAAGAGCTTGAACAAGTTCACCATCGGCATATCAAAACCATTCTTCAGTTGAGGCTTTTACCAGCTGTTCAGGCTATCAGGAACGCACTTGCAAATGACAGTACACAGCATGTTGTGGATGTGCAATACATTACTTCCAGAGGTAAATGGTACCATCATTCCTGGAAAGGGCAGGACCAACTTTCCGGCGGACTGGTTACGAATATCGGGATACACTTGTTTGATCTGCTTATATGGTTATTTGGCGCAGTGGAAGATGTAAAGGTCCATCATCGCAATGAAAGTTCCGTCCAGGGTGAACTCAGGCTGGAACGCGCACAGGTATCCTGGAAATTGAGTATCGGCGCCACAGACCTACCCACTTCTGCCATCAAACTAGGCGCCAGTACTTTCCGTGCCATCCGCATTGATGGCCAGGAATGTAAACTTGACGATGGATTGGAAGGCCTGCACACGCAGTGTTATCGCGAAATACTAGCCGGGAATGGCCCGGGGATAACAGAAACCGCCCCCTCGATATTTCTCTGCCATAAAATATTACATATTTAAAGTATTGTTAATCAATATTTTGCTGGAAAATTGAGGCAATACCTCCTGCTAAAAACCTCCCCTTTCGGACTGTTTAACTTTTGCAACAAAATAGTTACACAAAAAATTAGGATGCTGTCCTATATTCTGTTTAAATTTGGACTACACAGAATTAAACAAAATATCATGGCAACTGCTGAGTTCAATCAAATGTTAATGCAGAACGCTGATTTTCTGAAGCCATTTGCCGTTACCCTCACCAAAGACCATGAATCAGCCAAGGATTTGTTGCAAGAAACGATGTATCGTGCGTTGGCCAACCAGGAGAAGTATAGCGTAGGCACCAATATCAAGGCCTGGCTCTATACCATCATGCGCAATATCTTCATCAACAATTA
>JBEISY010000001.1:0-27582 GCA_040375175.1 Chitinophagaceae bacterium | reverse complement strand
GAGGCTAAGTTCAAAGCGATGGAAGATTCTTATGAGGACCAGGTGAAGGTGTTATCGAAAATTTCCGGATGGGGTGAATATGTGTTGTCGTTATTGATCATGGCCATTGCACCCGCGATCTTTGAAGAGACATTTTTCAGGGGTGGGTTGCAGAATTACCTGCAGCGGCTGACAAAAAATCCCTGGATCGCCATCGGGGTTACCAGCATTATTTTCTCTGCCATCCACTTTTCGTTTTATGGATTCATTCCTCGTGTAGCCCTGGGCGTTATGTTGGGATTATTGTACTACTATAGTGAGAGCATCTGGCTGCCCATCATTGCACACTGCTTTAATAATGCACTGGTGGTTACACAGATCTATTATCTGACCATGAAAGGAAAGCCCATTGAAGAGGCGATGAAAGAAACCTATCCCATCTGGTGGGGCGCTATTGCACTGGTGGTGTTGTATTTTCTATATAAGCGATTCATGGACGTTGCGAAGCGGGATCTGGCTATGTACAAACCCAAAGAGGATGTTGCGGTAGAGGAGCAGTGGCTGAGTTAGAAATTAACAATTAGCAACTGGCAATTGCCAATTGTCAATTGCAAATTGTCAATTGCAAATATCGAATTCATATGGCTTTCAACTGGCCTGTTTTTCTCACCCGAGCTCGCACTGCAGTCATATTCGTGGCTGTTATGGCTGCGGGCCTGTTGCTGGGTAAATGGAGTTTTCTGGCTTTGTTTACACTCATCCATTTTGGTGCCTGGTATGAGTACCAGCAACTCATGGGTAAGATCTATCCGGGTTATCGGGACATCACGCCTTTTCATCGTTTCGGCGTCATGTTTGCCGGTTGGTGTATGATGTTGTTTGCAACATCGGATCAATGGAACATCATCGATCTTCCCCTTTCTTCCATCGGTTTCTGGTTTGGTTTGATCCTTTTGTTTGTATTGCCGATGATTGAACTCCTGTTCACCCGCCACCTGGATTTGAAGAATGTTTGGATCTCGCTGGGCGGGCTTGTCTATATTTCATTGAGTCTTAGTTTAATCATCCACCTGCGTTCCGGCACATTATGGATGGATGCAGCACAGC
The DNA here is from genome assembly GCA_040375175.1 of Chitinophagaceae bacterium. Taxonomy (GTDB): domain Bacteria; phylum Bacteroidota; class Bacteroidia; order Chitinophagales; family Chitinophagaceae; genus Pollutibacter. The sequence continues at coordinate 26,496 of JBEISY010000001.1, read as the reverse complement.
TGGATTCTTTGAGTACAGGAATGGCGAGATATATTGGTTTCCTCACGCCGATCCTCATCATCGTATCCATCTGGATCAATGACACGATGGCCTATATCGTGGGATCACTCATCGGCAAAACACCCCTCTCCAGTATATCACCCAAGAAGACCTGGGAAGGCACTATTGGCGGCATCATCCTCAGTGTTGCGGTGATGAGTTTGGTGGGATGGTATGCCAATGCGGAGTGGCATCACTACTTGTTTATTTCATTGATTGCGGCCATCGCCGGAACCTTTGGCGACCTGTTTGAAAGCAAGCTGAAACGCATGGCCCGGGTGAAAGACAGTGGCAGCTTCATGCCGGGGCATGGAGGATTTTTGGATCGATTTGATTCTCTGCTTTTTGCCATACCTTTCGTATGGTTATACGCCATCTTATTCATGTAGATCCAACCAACTGCTGATGACTATCCTTGCCATCATTGCCTGCATCCTCGGTCTTGTGCTGCTGATCAGCTGGGGTCGGGTAAATGCCTTTCTCGCTTTCCTTATTGTTTCCATTATTACGGGTCTGGTCCTGGGTATTCCGCTTAACAAGATCACCGGTTCCATCCAGAAAGGGATCGGTGATACACTGGGTTCACTTGTCATTGTCATTGCCCTTGGCGCGATGCTGGGCAAACTCGTAGCCGAGACCGGTGCGGCACAACGCATCACCAATGTGCTGATGAAAGCTTTTGGTCCTTCCAGGATCCAGTGGGCATTGATGATCACCGGATTTATTGTGGGCATTCCTTTGTTTTATAATGTAGGATTTGTGTTGCTGATCCCCTTGATTTTTTCAGCCGTGTATCAATTGAAGATGCCGGCCGTGTATGTGGGTCTACCGATGCTGGCCGCACTTTCGGTTACGCACGGTTTCCTGCCACCGCATCCTGCGCCATCCGCACTGGTGGGCCAGTTCCAGGCCAATATGGGGTTGACGCTTTTGTATGGAACACTTGTTGCAATTCCAGCGATCATCATTGCGGGACCACTGTACGCGAGGACCCTGAAAGGCATTACTGCAGAGCCCTTGAAGACCTTTCAGAAAGATCCGATTCCTGAGCATGCTTTGCCCTCTGCCACGATGAGTTTTGTGGCGTCATTGTTACCCGTGATCATGCTGGCGGTGACTACACTTATTCCACTGCTGTTTACGGTAGACGGTACTGCCAGTGATGTACTGAAATTTTTATCTGAGCCCTCCATCGTGATGCTGATCGCAGTGATCTTTGCCACTTTTGCGCTGGGCATAGCGCCCAACCGCCGCATGAGCCAGGTGATGGACATTTATGTGGAAGCCGTGAAAGATGTTTCTATTATCCTTCTCATCGTATCCGGTGCAGGCGCGTTAAAACAAGTTTTCACAGATAGTGGCGTCAGCCAGCAGATCGGTCAAATGTTGCAGGGTTGGAGCATGCATCCGTTGATCCTGGGATGGCTTATTGCCGCAGTGATCCGTGTAGCCATGGGCTCTGCAACGGTGGCCGGACTCACCACAGCGGGTATCATTGCACCTGTACTCGCGAGTACAGGCGTGGATCCTAATCTGATGGTGTTGTCTATTGGTGCAGGTAGCCTGATGTTTTCACATGTGAACGACTCCGGGTTCTGGATGTTCAAAGAATACTTTAATCTGACCATTAAGGAAACCATCAGGTCATGGAGCATCATGGAAACTATTGTGGCGGTGGTGGGACTTGCGGGCGTACTTATCCTCGACAAAATCATTCACTAGCAATTAACAATTGGCCATTGACAATTGGTAATTTGCACTAGTTGTTAAAGACTAGATACTAGATACCAGTGCCAATTGCTAACTGTCAATTGCCAATTGTAAATTACCAAGCATATGTCTCCAGAACAAAGATTGAAAGAACTCAACATCACACTCCCCGAAGTCCCGGAACCCAAAGCAATTTACAAGCCTTGCCTCATTGATGGCCGGCATCTGTATGTATCCGGCCATGTGCCGATGCGTGCGGACTTCACCAGGATCCGTGGCAAGGTTGGTGCGGATATGGATGTGGAAGAAGCCAAGCAGATGGCTCGGCTGGTCGGCATGCTGATCCTTTCGTCGATCCGTAAGCATGTAGGCAGTCTGGATAAAGTGAAACGCGTGATCAAGGTGTTGGGGTTTGTAAATGGTGTACCTGATTTTGATAAGCATCCTATCGTCATCAACGGCTGTAGTGAATTGTTTGCCGAGATCTGGGGACCGGAGAACGGAATTGGCGTGCGAAGTGCGGTGGGCATGGGATCATTGCCTGATGGCATTCCCGTGGAAGTGGAAGCATTGTTTGAACTTTTTGAACCCGTATCATGAGCAATTGGTATGATATTGAAAATGTAAACATGATTGACTCACCGCAGGTAGTGATCTATGCGGATCGGGTGCAGCATAATATTGAAGCTGCAGTAAAAATGGTTGGCGATGTGAACAGGCTCAGACCACATATCAAAACCAGCAAGACATCTGAAGTGGTGCAGATGATGTTGGATGCAGGGATCACGCGCTTTAAATGTGCAACCATTGAAGAAGCGGCCTTGCTTGCTTCTTTAAAGGCGCCAGATGTTTTGCTGGCCTATCAGCCTGTGGGTCCTAAGGTGGAAAGGCTATACAGATTGATGCAACAATATCCTGCTACGCGTTTTTCCTGTTTGATGGATCACGTAGTTGCAGCACTTGCATTGCATGAATACTTTGTTGCGAAAGGAGCCGTGATCGAAGTATTTATGGACCTGAATGTAGGGATGAACCGCACGGGGATTTCATTGGAAGAAGCACCACAGCTAGGGGAAGCCATACAACAATTGAAGGGTCTTAGATGGCGGGGTATTCATGCGTATGATGGACATTTTCGGGATCCGGATATACAGCTTCGTAAGGTAGCGTGTGATGCTCAATTTCAACAGGTAAAAGCCTTTCAACATAATGTGCAGAAGAGGTATGGCATAAACCTGACCATCATCGCGGGCGGTTCACCAACCTTCCCTATTCATGCAGTACGTGAAGATGTGGAATGCAGTCCGGGTACTTTTGTATTCTGGGATAAGGGGTATAGTGATATTTGTGCCGAGCAGCCCTTTCTTCCTGCTGCATTGGTGTTGAGCAGGGTGATCTCGCTTCCATCGCCGGGGAATATTTGCATAGACATGGGGCATAAATCCATCGCTGCAGAGAATGACATATCCCGCAGGGCCTGGTTTGTGAATGAGCCTGATGCCATATTGCTGAGCCAGAGTGAGGAGCATGGATTGGTGCAGCCTGTAAAGGAGCATCAGCCGGGGGACCTGATGTATGTGATGCCCTATCATGTCTGCCCTACCATCAACTTGTATTCATCGGTGATGGTGGTGAATGATGGCAAAGCGGAAGGTTTCTGGAAAGTGGCTGCCAAACATTGAGTATATGACCATCGATTTACATCTTGACCTTGCCATGTGTGCCTTGGAGTGGAACCGTGATCTTCGGTTACCCGTTAACGTGATTAACGAGCGGGAAAAGCATCTGACGGACAAGCCAGACCGGGGCAGGGCAACAGTTTCACTGGATGCGCTTCGGAAGGGAGGCATCGGGCTGGTTGTTGCCACGCAGATCGCGCGATTTGTGGAGCCGGGTGCAACCATTCCGGGCTGGAGTTCACCGGAGCAGGCCTGGGCGCAAACACAGGGACAACTCGCGTGGTATCGGGTGATGCAGGACGAAGGACTCATGGTGCAGATCCGCAATCAGCGGGAACTGGAAGCGCACTTGAAACGCTGGAAGCTATATGAAGACGGAGATGTGCCCACCATGCCCCCCATCGGATTTATCCTAAGTCTTGAAGGCGCGGATTCATTGATTGATTTGCAATATCTGGAGCATGCCTATCGCTACGGGTTACGTGCGGTAGGTCCGGCCCATTATGGCCCCGGACGTTATGCCAATGGCACCAACGCCAGTGGGCGAATGGGCAACAGGGGAATTGCGTTGTTACGTGAGATGGACAGGCTGGAGATGATCCTTGATGCCACGCATCTTTGTGATGATGCATTCTGGCAGGCGATGGATGTTTTCCAGGGCCCGGTTTGGGCCAGCCATAATTTGTGCAGGGCCATTGTTCCACATAACAGGCAATTCAGTGATGATCAGATCAAAACACTTATCCAGCGGGATGCGGTCATTGGTGCGGCCTTTGATGCATGGATGATCGTACCCAATTGGGTGAGGGGCAGTTCAATACCGGAGAACATGGATTGTGGACTCCATAAAATTGCGGACCATATTGATCACATCTGCCAGCTTGCCGGCAATGCACGTCATGTGACCATCGGTACTGACCTTGACGGCGGTTATGGGAGGGAGCAATGTCCGTATGATATCGAGACCATCGCAGACATTCATAAACTCAGGGGCATCCTGCTTTCCAGAGGATATTCCGCGGAAGATGTGGAAGACATTTTCAGTGGCAATGCGCTGGCTTTTCTACGGAATCATTTGTAATTACGGTACATTTGCGACATGATCATTCATAAGGAAGGATACAAGAGTATAGCCATCGGTGGCGTGATCTATGTGCTGTTGAGCTTTATGATATTTACATTTCTCAGTGCCTCCATACCCTGGCTTGCATGGTTACTTTTTGCTGCGGTGACCTTTCTTTTTCTTTTTCTGATCTCGTTTTTTCGGGTACCGTTGAGGGTTCTGACGATGGATCCCAACCTGGTGATTGCGCCTGCGGATGGCAAGGTGGTGGTGATTGAAGAAGCGGAGGAACTTGAGTATTTCAAAGGGAAGAGACTCCAGGTGAGCATCTTTATGAGCCCGGCTAATGTTCATGTGAATCGATCGCCGGTAACTGGCGAAGTGGTATACAGTAAACACCACCAGGGCAAGTTCCTTGTGGCCTGGGATCCCAAATCATCAACGGATAATGAAAGGCACAGCATTGTGATCCGCAATACACATGGGGAGATCCTGGTGAAGCAGATCGCTGGTGCATTGGCAAAAAGGATCGTCAACTATATGAAGCTCGGCCACCAGATCCAGCAGAATGCGGAGATCGGTTTCATCAAATTTGGATCGCGGGTTGACTTGTTGTTGCCCGTAGGAACAGTTGTGCAGGTGAAGCTTGGTGAAGCGGTGAAAGGCGGTGTAACCGTGATCGCCAAATACTAAAGGATTTTCTTCAGTTCACTCAGTTTTCCTATCACATAAGTTGGTTTGATCTTTCCGTCTGCAGGTACGGCAGGGTTGTAGTAAACGGAATCGATGCCGGCGTTGACTGCACCTTCAATATCTGCGTCAAGCGTATCGCCTACCATGATGGATTCTGCAGCCGTGGTACCGGCTTTTTCCAGTGCATATTCAAAAATGGCGATATGTGGTTTCATGATGCCAGCCTGTTCTGAAGTAATGACATGGGTGAAATAAGGCCTGATGCCGCTGTTGTTGATCTTCGCATGCTGGGTTTTCTCAAAGCCGTTGGTGATGAGATGCATGAGGTAGGATTTGTTTTTCAGGTAGTCCAGGATCTCGATGGTATCGTCAAACAAATTCGTTTTGGTAGGCAGGATCTCCAGGTATCGCTCGCTCAATTTTTTTGCCAGCGGTTCATTGGCCAATTTGTAATCCAACAGGGTGCGCCACATCCTTTTCCACCGCAGTTCCTCGCGGTTGATATAGCCCTTTCTGAACCGGTCCCAGAAAATGGTGTTATGGTGGTGATAGGTATCATGAAAATGATCGAAGGCGGGAATGCCCATCGCAGATAATTCCAACTCGTGGTAAAGATCATAGAGGGTCTCTTTGGAATTGGTTTCAAAATCCCAGAGGGTATGATCGAGGTCAAAAAAAACGTGTTTGTATGGCATCCCGGTTCGTTCTTTGATGCAAACATACTATAGCTTTGTTCAAATCATTCAAAATCAAGATAAATGAAGGTAGTGGTAACAGGCGCGAGCCAGGGCATCGGGAAAGCCATTGCGGAAAAGTTTGCCGCACATGGCGCGGATCTTTTCCTCGTGTCCCGAAGCATGGATAAACACCAGGCCTGGGTGAAGAACTGGATGGAGACTTATGGCATCAGGATCTCAACATTCAATGCGGACCTGTCTGTACGTGCGGAACTGGATGCCTTTGTGGCTGCGGTGCATGAAGGCTTTGGTGCGGTGGATGTGATCGTCAACAATGCAGGTAATTTTGAACCGGGAAATGTGCACAATGAACCGGAAGGAACACTGGAGCGCATGATCAACCTGAACCTGTATTCGGCCTATCACCTGACGAGGGGGCTGCTGCCGGAGATGATGAAAGCCAGGCAGGGTCATATTTTCAATATCTGTTCCATTGCCGCGCTGAAAGCCTATCCCGGCGGCGGATCATACAGCATTTCGAAATATGCGCTGGAGGGATTTTCCAAGAACCTGCGCGAAGAAATGAAAACATTTGGGATCAAGGTGACATCGGTACATCCCGGTGCAGTATGGACGAAGGCCTGGGAAGGATTTGCCGAGCCATCCCGCATCATGGATGTAGCGGACATCGCCAATATGGTTTGGGCATCGTCCCAACTTTCTGCCAATGCCTGTGTTGAAGATATTGTGATCCGGCCTCAATTAGGAGACCTGTAACCACTTATCCCATTTAACGTGACCGGTTGCCAGGTACCGAATACCTTTATGATTGTTGTTGTGAGAAAATTTTACCTGATATGGATTTGGTTGTTGCCTTTGTTGGTTAAGGCTGATGACATTAAGATCTCTCTTTCTGTCAGTGCCACCAGGATCAGCATGCAGGATTATCTGCAGGTACAGTACCTGATTGAGAATACCACAAAGGTGAGTTCTTTCATTCCTCCAAAGTTCAGGCAATTTCAGATCGTTGAGGGCCCTAACCAGACCACAGGCTATAACATGGTGAATGGGAACCTTAAAGAATATGTAAGCTTTAGTTATCTGCTTCGGCCGGGCAAGGCTGGTAATTTGGTGATACCTGCGGCCACAGCACGCGTAGAAGGCAAAAACTACACGTCTAATGCTATTGAAGTAGTGGTATCAAAAGGTGCTGTTGCTGCGCCATCAGAAGAATCCATGGTTGCTGCTGAAGAGCTTATCCTTAAACCAGGTGAACAGGCCGTCAATAGAATCAAGAATAACTTATTCGTTCGGTTAGATGTAGACAGAACTGCAGTGATGGTGGGTGAACCCATTGTGGCCACCTACAAACTCTACACTCGCCTGCGTTCGGAATCAAGGGTCACTGAGCGGCCATCATTCAATGGTTTCAGTGTGTATGACATGGCCAACCCAGACCAGATGGATGCCACCAAGGAACAGTTCCAGGGCAGGGAGTATAATGTATATCTCTTGCGTAAAGTTCAGTTGTATCCGCTGCAAGCAGGGGCCTTTGAGCTGGGATCTTTGGAAGTGACAAACGATATTCGCTTCATCAGTGCATCGGCACTGGATGGTGGCTATGCGCCTTCAGATCTGTTGCGGGAACTGGCCCAGGGCCTGAACAACAGCAGCGCTATTGTCACAGAGTCCGTAGCCTTGAAGAATCCGCCCGTGACTGTGTTGGTTAAAGCTTTGCCACCTGCTGAAGACTCAACTTTCTCTGGTGCGGTAGGCCATTTTACCATTCGTTCTTCCATTCCCGCACCTGAAATACATAAAGGCGATGTAGTGAATCTTGACGTCCAGGTGGCCGGAAGGGGTAATTTCCCGATGATCCCGGTGCCCAAAGTAAACTGGCCTCCTGGCGTAGATGTATTTGAAGCAAACACTACAGATCAGGTCAATAAATTTGTTGCTCCGCTTTCCGGTTCAAAATTGTTTTCCATTCCTTTCACTGTAAACAAGGAAGGGCCGCTGGATATCCCGCCGGTTGAATTTGTTTATTACGATGTGGATGCCAGAAAGTATGTGAATGCAAAATCAGAACCTTTATCGATCCAGGTATTGGCCGCAAGACCTTCGGCAAATAAAACGCCTGTGTTGCAAGAAGCAAAGCCTGCCAATGCATGGAAATATATTCTGACAACCCTTGCCCTGATCCTTGTGGGCGGGGGCATCTATATCCTCCTGAAACGAAGTGGCAGTCCGGCTAAAGTAGTACAACCGATTCAGGAGCCTGTTGTCTTATCTGAAGAAACACAAAGACCGAAGGACCCACTGGAAGAGATCAGGACAGCTTTTGACCGCAAAGATGTGCATGCTTTTTACCGGCAACTCAATCTGGTGATTGATCAGTGCATGATGAACAAATATAAGGTGGATGGCACAGGTGCCTGGGAGGATCAACTGCTGGCAAAGGGTGTAGATACATCCATGATCATGGAGATCAAACGGCTGAAACAGGATGCAGAATTGGCGATGTACACACCTTTCATCCAGGAATCCAAAATGGTGGAAGATCTTGCCAGGATTGAACGCGTGGTTTGTTGATCATTCCGTGTACTTGTAGCCAACGCCTCTCACAGAGTGAAAGTAGACGGGATTACGGGAGTCTGTTTCAAAATACTTCCGGAAGTTCAGGATGAAATTATCAATGGTACGGGTAGTAGGATAAACCTGGTAACCCCAAACAGTTTGCAGGATCTTCTCGCGGGACACTACTTCATTTTTGTTTTCAATCAGCAGCTTCAGCAGCATGGATTCTTTCTTGCTGAGTTCAAATGACTCCCCTTTAAAATTGGTTGCGGTTTGTCCCTTGAAATCGATGTTGTTTTTGCCGAAGCTGTGCTGGTCGTCCATCCCCGGACGTTGCGACAGTCTTTTGTTTTTCTGGATCAGCTTTTGCACCCTTAACAGGAGTTCTTCCAGGTTGAAGGGTTTATTGAGATAGTCGTCTGCCCCCTTTTTCAACCCTAGCACACGATCTGCGCTGCTGCTCTTTGCGCTGACGATAAGTATAGGCACGTCATTTTGTTTGAGCCGAAGGGTTTCTGTAACACTGAAGCCATCTATTTCCGGGAGCATAATGTCCAGGATGATCAGGTCAAAAAATTCATGTTCGGTTTTTTGCAGGGCCTCTGCGCCATCGCTGGCACAGGTTACTTCATAACCTTCCAGTTCCAGGTTCAGTTTCAGTGCTTCCTGAAGGTTCTCTTCGTCTTCTACAAGTAATATGGTTGCTTTGTTTTCCATCGATCAAAAATCTATACTGAATATACTTCCTATGGGCGTGTTATTGCTTACTTCAATCCGGGTGCCATGGTCTTCCGCAATTTTTTGTGAAAGGTAAAGCCCAAGACCTGTGCCCTTGGTGGTTCTCGTGGATTCACTACCTACCCGGTAGAACTTTTCAAATATCTTCTTTTTTTCTGCATCGGGCACACCGTTCCCTTCATCAGCTACCTCCAATCGATGTCCATATCTTGACGCGGTCAACGAGACTGAGACCACGGTAGATGCAGGAGCATATTTGACGGCATTTTCAATCAGGTTGTTGAACAGCAGATGCAGCAGCAGGGGATCTCCTGAATAGGCTGCCTGTTCAGGGGCATGTAAGGCGATTTTTCTTTTGGGGAACCTTGCGGCGAGGTCATTCACAGATGATTGCAACAGGCTGGTGAGGTCAACGGTTTCCCGGGAGATGAGGTAACGGCCGGAATCAATTTTGGTAGACAGCAGGATGTTTTCACAAAGATCATTGAGCCTGCCTGTTTCCTGCAAGGCATTACCGATGAGTTTGACTTGTTGTTCCGGATCCAGTTTTCGCTTCAACATGGTCTCCAGATTCAGCTTGGTGATGGCAATGGGGGTCTTTAACTCATGCGTTACGGCCATCATGAAGTTCTGTTGCTGCTCCCTTAGGTTGATCTGTCTTCGGACGGCGCGGTAAACAAAAACAGCACCCAGCAAAGTAAGGATGAGAAAGGTCAGCCCTTCGCCGAGGTATTGCGCGATATTGTTGGAATGTTCTTTTTCCAGGAAGGCGAGTTTGGCCTGGTAGTTTGGATCCTGGTAGTCCAACAGATTCCGCTTAAAGAGATACATCTCATTGTTCTGTTGCAACAATTCAATGAACCACCATACCAGCGCAGCAACGATGTAACACAGCAAGATCCAGTAAACCCAGGTGGCGATGGTAAGTTTATTCTTTTTATACCATGCGCTGAACGTCATAACCTGTCTGCTTTTTCAAGGCGGATCCCGATGTTGAGGATTTCCGGCAAAGGATTCTCCCTCATGACCTGTTCAATGGTAATGTTCAGTTCACCCGGCTTCGCAAATTTCACCGGACGGCGATAAAGGAGGATGCGGTGTTCAAAGATATCGTCCATCCCTGAACCTGTCCAGCGGTTTTGTGTAGCCAGTGGCAGGTCAAACTGCTGCGTCACCACGGCAGAATCCCCGGGTGCTGAGCTCTTTAAGCGCACCCAAAGATTGTTGTATCTGAAGGCATCCGTATGCCTGACCACAACGAAGATGTTATATGAAGATGTGGTATCCTGCACATCAAACTTGATCTGTGGTTTAAACGAATAGGCCCAGGCATGTCCGGGGATGGCTACATTTTTTTCAAACAGGTCTGTTTTGATACAGGCTGTCAGGCCAAACACAGCCAGCAGGCAGAGAACGATATATTTCAAGTGAAATGGTTTTGACTACAAAGGTACGCTAGAGGACGTTCAGAACCTGCTCTTTGGCTTTCTCCAGTTCGTCTTTCATCAGTACCACCAGTTTTTGGATACTCGAGTCATAGGCCTTGGCGCCGGTGGTATTGATCTCCCTTCCGATCTCCTGCAGCACGAAAGACAGCTTTTTGCCTTTGGCATCGTCCTTTTCGGCAAGGATATCCTTGAAGTACTGGCAATGGTTGGCCAGGCGAACCTGCTCTTCGGAGATGTCAATTTTTTCGATGTAGTAGACCAGCTCCTGCTCCATCCGGTTGGTGTCAAAATTGTCTTTCCCTGCATGTTCCTCCAGGAGTTTGTTCATATTGTCCCGGATCTTCTGTTTGCGGAGGGGCTCCAGGTTTTTTACTTTTTCCTGGAGTTCACTGATGTTGTTGATACGAAGGAGCAGGTCTTCTTCCAGCACCTTTCCTTCTTCAAGGCGATGATGGTTGATGTTTTCCATGGCAGATGAAAGTACTTGCTGGAATACGGACCATTCTTCTGCTGAGAGCACGTCTGTGGATGGCGTAACTACTTCCGGTAACTTAACGAGTGTGCCGAGGATGGCAGATGTATCCAGGCCCAGTTCCTTCGACAAATCTGCAAGGGGTTGATAGTAGGCCCTTACAAGATCCGTATTGATGGTTACCGGACGGGCCGCTCCATTTTGCTTCAGCGTGATCATACACTCGATGCTGCCGCGGACCAGGTTGGCAGACAACATATTACGGATCTCGAATTCATAGGGCTTCAGCAATTGCGGGATCTTCAGTGTTACTTCAAATTGTTTGTCGTTCAGGGAACGAATTTCAATCAGGAAGATCTTGTCTTTCACTGCCTGTTCTGATCTGCCATAGCCCGTCATCGATTTCAACATACCCGCATTATTTTTTTGAAAAGTAAGAAGTTAAATTGAGAGACGGATAAAAATAAGAAAGCTCAGATTGCTCCGAGCTTTATTATATGGATGGGTTAGTAAGTACGGGAACATAAATTCCCTCCACAATATTAAAAATAATTTTCTCTAAGGAAAAAAAATTTTAGACATTTTTTATGCACATTTTTTATAATGATGTGAATTACCCAAGTTGAACATGACGGTTGCCGTGGTGATTGTACCTTTGATCACACAAAAAAGACGACATGAATTTTCCTTCTCCGGTTTCCATTCAATGGATCGCAGATCTCATCGGTGCACAATTGATTGGTGAAACAACTGCGTTTGCAACAGGCATCAATGAGATCCACAAAGTAGAAGAAGGAGATCTGGTGTTTGTGGATCATCCCAAGTACTACGACAAATGCCTTCAGTCAAAGGCGAGTTTCATCATCATCAACAGTGTGGTGGAATGCCCGCCAGGCAAGGCTTTGCTGGTGGTTGACCAACCCTTTGAATCTTATCTCACCATCGTCAGGCACTTCAGGCCTTTCACACCTGCAACACAATCAGTGAGTGATTCTGCGAAGATTGGTGAAGGTTCTTACATTGCGCCAGGTGCCTATATTGGACATGAAGTTGTGATTGGGAAAAACTGTGTGATTCATCCCAACGTGACCATTCTGGATCATTGTGTGATTGGAGACAATGTGGTGATCCAGGCAGGCACCGTCATCGGGTCAGACGCATTTTACTACAATACCAAGAAAGACAGGGAAGTGTGGTATAAGCGCATGGAAAGTTGCGGAAGGGTGGTTATTGAGGACGATGTGGAGATTGGCGCTTCCTGCACCATAGACAGGGGTGTAACCCATGATACCCGTATCGGTAAGGGTACGAAGATGGATAACATGGTACACATCGGACATGATTCTGTCATTGGCAGAAACTGCCTGTTTGCTGCACAAGTAGGGATTGCCGGCGCTGTATTGATTGAAGATGGCGTGATCCTCTGGGGTCAGGTGGGGATCAGTAAAACACTTACGATAGGTGCCAACGCTGTTGTACTCGCCCAAAGCGGTGTGCCTTCTTCCCTGGCCGGCGGTAAAACATACTTCGGTTATCCGGCAGAAGATGCAGCAGATAAGAAACGCGAACTCGTCTGGATTAAGCGTATTCCTAAGCTGTGGGAAAAAGTAATGAAGTAGGTCGCAGGTCGCAGGTCGCATAGTTCGCAGAGGGTTCTTGCGAACTGCGACCTGCGAACTGCGACCTAATAATCATATGGCATCAGGTCCGCAATCTTCTCCCAGGCCCAATACCCTATCGAGAGAATATCTTTCTGGTCATAGCAGTATCCGTTTTGTTCCACCAGGATGGCATCCCTGAAGGTCAGCTGTGAGATCTGAACAGTATTGTTGAGCGCCAGTTTGTTCTTTACAAGGTAGTCCTGTTCCGGTGTTTCGTTGAGGTAGATGATCCGTAAAATGCTGGAGGGATGCAGTTCCAGCTCATCATCTGCCAGCGTAGCAAAAGCCGTGTCATACGGATCATTCAGCGCACGGAACTTCTTCGTTTTCTCGTCAAGGAATTCAATCTTGAATCCATCCTGGCCTAGCGTCTTGTGATAGTATCCCTTCATGAAATGTGTCATGGAACCCAGGTAGGCTTCTTCTCTTTTCTCTTTCCATTTTTCCACTTCTTCTGCGTTGCCCACCAAGGGTTCAAACAATGGATATCCGGTGAACTGGGTGAGTCCGTTGGCATATTCATATGTAAAGGAATCAAGGGTGTACCTGATCTTGTATCCAAGGGCCTTGTTGGTGATGATCAGGTCTTCACTGGCCAGTACTTTCAGCCGATTTCTTTTCTTGCTGAAAAAGAAGCGAAGGGCCGATGGATTATCGATGGTGCAAAGCTTACTGTTTTCCGTCATGCCGATGACCTGCTCGCGGAAAAATTCACCATACTTTTCCCAGCCATTCTTAACTTCTGTGGTGGCCACTACGGAAACCTCTTCCATGCTCTTGTTTTTCTCCTTGAGTACAAAGCGAAGCTGGCTGAGGTTCTCGGACTGCGCCGTTACGGACGTACTCTGGGTTTCGTAACCCGTAAAGCTGACGATGATATCGTACCCGCCTGGAGGAACCGTCATGCTGAACTCGCCATTGCTGTTGGTCAGCGTGCCGATGGTGGTGTTCTGGCAAAATACAGAAGCACCTGCCAGGGGCTGCCGGGTTTGTGCGTCTATAACGGTGCCGCTCACCCGATATCCTTGTGCAAACAGACTGGCGGGCAGCAAACAGAGTATGATGATAAGGATCTTCTGCATAGCGATTGTTATTAACATGTAGACTATGCAAATATTGTACGCTATTTGTTAAGCCGACGCAAATATTCTGCGCAACTCTCTGCAATGCATTGCTCCACAGCCTTGTAGCGGAAGCCGGGCAAGGTATTCAGCAGTTTGGAATTATCGAAATACACTTTCATGCGCGCGGTTTCAGCCGTTTCCCTGGTGAGCAAAGGATCTTTCCCGGTGATCCTGCCCTTGATGGCTTCCAGCCGCCAGACCAGGCCCGCAAGCAAAGGCGTGACGCGCCGGCGGGGTGGTTTCTTTTCGAAGGATTTCGCCATCATATTGAATATTTCCCGGTAGGGTAGGTTTTCTGCTGAGATGATGAATTTTTCTTCTGAGATATCAGAAACCATCAACTCAATCATGGCTTTTGCCACATCGTCTGCCGCCACAAAACCACTTACTCCTTCCGTATACCATGGAAACTCCTGGAAGGCATTCTTGAAAGTGGCCGCTGAACTTTCATCCCAATCACCCACACCCAGAATGATCACCGGATTAACGATGACGGCATTCAGCCCTTCGCTGATGCCCGCCATACTTCCAGCTCTGCCATGTATTTGCTGCGGCCATAGTTGGAGAGGTTGCTTTCTTCTGACCATTTGGACGCTTCAGTCACCGTCATCCCATCGCGTTTCCTGCCCAGCGCAGAAACAGAACTCACGTGCACCAGTTTGCGTACGCCTCCCTGCAGGCAGGCGTTCACCACATTGGCAGTGCCCTCCACGTTTACCCGCATGAGATCGTTTCTTCTGGACGGATTGAAAGATACCAGTCCTGCACAGTGATAGACTTCCTGCACGGATGCACAGATCTCGTCTAATTGAACGGTATCAAACAGGCTGCCCTTGACCCACTCAATGGCATCAATTTCTTCCTGCGTGAGCAGGGAGGGATAGCGGGATCTGTAGAGGGCCTTCACTTTTTCGCCTTTCCAGAGCAGCTGCCTGAGCAGGTAGCCGCCAACCAATCCTGTACCACCGGTTACAAATACCATATGCTGATTAATAGGTGTAATAGCCCTCGCCTGTTTTTCTGCCCAGGTAACCCTTTGCCACTTTTTCTTCCTGCAACGGGGAAGGCCTGAATCTTTCGGGCTTCCCACAAGCTTCGTACAACGACTTTGTGACGGCAAGGTTGATGTCATTGCCGATGAGGTCCATGAGTTTAAACGGACCCATCCTGAAACCGGCATTCTCCATCACCAGATCAAGCAAGGCATAGTCCATGGTGCCACGTGCCGCAATGCGCAAAGGCTCCAGATAGAAATGCCTTGCAACCCTGTTCACGATAAAGCCGGGTACATCCTTGCAAAGTACTGCGGTTTTGCCCATCTGCTCCACCACGGCACTGGCGGCTTGCAGCACCGTTTCACTGGTCCATGGGGTATACACCACTTCCACCAGTTTCATCACCTGTGCCGGATTGAAAAAATGCAATCCACAAACCCTCTCCTTGAGATCAACCTCCGCGGCGATCTCAGTCAACGAAAGAGAGGAAGTGTTGGACGCAAGGATCGTTTGGGGTCCGTTCAATGCAGCCAGCTGCGCAAACAAGGCCTGTTTCACATTGGTCTTTTCAACAATCGCTTCTATCACCAGGTCTGCTTTGCAGGCCTCTACCTGATCATGGAACTGCAACCGTGATAAGGTGGACGTTTTTTCTTCCGCACTGATCTTTTCTTTATCTACCAGTTGCGTCAGGTTGCGCGTGATGGCTTCTTTTGCACGGCTCAGCGCTGCGGCTGCCGGATCATACAAAACGGTCTCAAAACCCGCACGTGCGGCCGTTTCAGCAATACCGGATCCCATGGTGCCCGCACCACAAACCGCGAT
This sequence comes from Chitinophagaceae bacterium, assembly GCA_040375175.1. Taxonomy (GTDB): domain Bacteria; phylum Bacteroidota; class Bacteroidia; order Chitinophagales; family Chitinophagaceae; genus Pollutibacter. The sequence goes on along the minus strand of JBEISY010000001.1, from coordinate 10,795 downwards.
CTTTTGTATGGAGTTTTGATGCATGCCTAAGTGGCCGAAGTAAACTGTTGAAGAAAACGAACATCGTTCTCACTGAACAAACGGATATCATTGATACCATACTTCAACAGGGCGGGCCTTTCTACACCCATGCCAAATGCGAAGCCTGTATATTTTGTACTGTTGATTCCGCAGTTCTCGAGTACGTTGGGATGTACCATGCCACAGCCCAGGATCTCCAGCCAGCCGGTGCGTTTACAAACAGAGCATCCGCTGCCATTGCAAAGCATACAGCTGATGTCCATCTCGGCACTGGGTTCCGTGAACGGGAAATAGCTGGGCCTGAACCTCACTTTCACATCCTTGCCAAACATCTCCTGCACAAAAAAGTAAAGGGTCTGTTTCAGGTCAGCGAAAGAAACATTCTCATCGATATATAATCCTTCCACCTGGTGGAAGAAACAATGGCTGCGGGAGCTGATGGTTTCATTGCGGTACACGCGCCCCGGACAAATGATCCTGATGGGGAGCTGTCCTTTTTCCATCTCGCGGATCTGTATATTTGACGTGTGTGTACGCAACAGCCAGTCTGGGTTCTGCGACAAATAAAACGTGTCTTGCATATCCCTGGCGGGGTGGTTCTCAGCAATATTCAATGCAGTGAAATTGTGCCAGTCGTCCTCAATCTCCGGACCTTCCGCCACGGCAAAACCAAGCTTTTGGAAGATCGACACAATTCGGTTACGCATCAGCGTTACCGGATGGCGGCTCCCGGTTGGCAATGGATCGCCAGGGAGGGTGAGATCGATGTGGTGCGCCGCGTTGCTGTCAGCATCACCGATGCCGGCTTTGAGGGTTTCAAACTTTTCTTCTGCAAATTGCTTGAAGCTGTTCATCACCTGCCCAAAGGCTTTTTTCTCGTCAACCGGAACGTTTTTCATTTCCCCCATGAGGGATTTAACCAGGCCTTTAGAGCCCAGGAATTTTGTCCGGAATTGTTCCACTTCATCGGCTGTTGCGGCCACTGCTTCGGCAATTTCTTTTTTGTATTGCTCGATCTGTTGTATAATGCTGTCCATCCCGCCAAAGGTAACAACATGGGCGGATATACACGATCACACTTCCACAGTTTCATATTACATTTGCCTATGCTCGATCTCACTGATTTTCTTGATCCTGTTGATCCCTACCTGTTGTCTGAAGACATGGGCTATAAAGAAGGCCAGATCGGCCGGTCCGTACATGCCTATATCGATGAATTCCCAGACCTTAAGCATCATGAGCTGGTGATCCTGGGCTGCGGGGAGCAACGTGGCGCGGGACAGGGGGGTGGTAGCAATGCCGCTCCGGACGTCATCCGGCATGAGTTTTACAGCCTGTATTTCTGGCACAAAGACATTGCTATTGCGGACCTTGGCAATATCCGTTATGGCGCCACCCTGGGTGATGTGTATGCCGCCCTTCGGATGGTGGTGCGTGAGCTGATGGACCAGGGCAAGACTGTGGTGATCCTCGGTGGTTCCCATGACCTTACCCTCGCGCAGTATGATGCGTATCGGGACCAGAAGAGGATCATCGAGGTGGTGAGCATAGATGCCCTCATCGATCTCACCATCGAAAGTCCGTTGCGGTCAGATAATTTCCTGATGGAGATGCTGACGGGTGAACCAAATTATATCCGGCATTACAACCATCTTGCTTTCCAAAGTTATCTTGTGCATCCGCATATGCTGGAAACGATGGATAAGCTGCGCTTTGATTGTTTCCGTGTGGGCCATGTGAAAGAGAACCTGGAAGATATGGAGCCCGTGTTCCGCAATTCACAATTGCTGAGTATCGATATATCAGCGCTGCAGCATGCTGTTGCGCCGGCGAACCGTGTTTCGCCAAACGGACTGAATGGGGAAGAGGTTTGTACGCTCACCCGATTTGCAGGGATGAGTCCTTCCATCAACAGCATCGGGATCTATGGGTACAGGATGGAATTGGATGAGCATGCGCTGACGGCCAAACAGATCGCGCAGATGCTCTGGTATTTTGTGGATGGAAGGTACAAGGGTCTGCAGGAAGCATCGCTGCAGGAGAAAGATCATTTTAACGAGTTCCACACCAGTTTTTCGGAAGTGGAGTCTACCTTCCTGCAAAGCAAAAAAACCGGCAGATGGTGGATGCAGTTGCCTAATAAAAATTACATCGCCTGTTCATATAACGATTACATGCTGGCCAGCCACAATGAGATCCCAGAACGATGGCTGCGTGCACAAGAGAGAGAATAATATGAAATCATTTCCCGGGCTTTTATTGCTGGCATTGTTCCTGTTTATAATCTCCTGCACTACAGGGCAGCATATCCGGAAACAACCACCTGAGTTCCTTGCAGGGGATTCCGTGTTCGCCAATGCACACCTCGGCGTGTCTGTGTATGATCCGGCGGCGGGCAAGTTTATCTTCAGTTACCAGGACGATAAATATTTTGTGCCTGCCAGTAACACCAAGATCATGAGTTGTTATGCGGGGATGAAATACCTGGATTCTGTGTTGGTGGGATTGAAGTATGTGCAGGTGGACACGGCGCTGGTGCTGATTCCTACCGGGGATCCCACCTTCCTGCACCGGGATTTTCCCAGGCAGCCCGTTGCAGATTTCATCAGGAGCCTGCAGGGAAAAACCTATATGGCCACCAATCATTGGTATGACCAGGCGCTGGGTTATGGCTGGAGCTGGGATGATTATTCCGATTATTACATGGCTGAGCGAAGTGCGTTTCCAGTGTATGGTAATTTGATCCGCTGGTTTCAGGAAAAGGGGAAGAAAGATAATCCTTCATATGCAGGAGATACGGTTGACCTGTTTGTTTCTTCAGAGCCTGAAGTGAATGGGAAGGTGAGTTTCGGCAAAGCAGAAAAAGGTGCGGCGTTCAATGTGATCAGGGACCGGGATAAAAATGATTTTACGATTTACGAAGGCCGGGAGCAACACGCTGAAATCGATATTCCTTATGTTACCTATGGCATTGAAACGGGGTTGCAGTTGGTGAAGGATTCCCTGCATACCACGGTGTTGCCACTGGGCGGGAACCTGCAGAAATACTGGTTTGACACAGCCAAGCCGGTGTACAGCCAGGAATTGGATTCCTTGTTGAAGCCGATGATGTACAACAGTGATAACTTCTTTGCGGACCAGATCCTCTTGATGGCGGGCATGAAACTCACGGGCGAACTGCGCACGGCAAAGGCCATCGATACCATACTGAATACGGACCTGAGCGGCTTTCCCGATAAACCCAAATGGGTGGATGGCAGTGGCCTCAGCAGGTTTAATTTGTTTACACCACGTGATATGATCTGGGTGCTGGATAAGATGAAAAAAGAATTCAGCTGGAACCGCATCACGGGCATCTTTCCTACGGGTGGTAAGGGAACGCTTCGCAGTTATGTGGGAGAGAACGGAAGACTGTATGCAAAGACGGGCACGCTCACCGGTGTGTTGGCTTTGAGTGGATATGTGGTCACCAAGAAAAACCGCACCCTGATCTTCTCCGTGATGGTGAACAATCATACACAACCCACCCGTGTGATCCGGGAAAAGATCAGCAGCTTCCTGAAATATCTCATTGAACATTATTGATGAAACATCCTGGCCAGTTGTTCCTGCCTGAATTCAATATAGGTAGGGGCACCGTCAATGGTGGTATTGGTAGTTGCGCAGGCGAAGAGGGAAGATATGAGTGCATGCATCTCTTTACTGCTCAGTGATTTTCCGGCTTTGATGCTTTGTTGTGACACCATGGAGCGCACCAGTTTCTCCCGCTTGGAAAATTTTAGGGTGTTGGTAAAATGCTTGTATTGTTCCAGCAGTTGCTCGATCACCTGTTTCTCATTGCCTTGTTCCACATCTGCCGGAGTGCCCTGGATCACAAAACTATTGGCACCGAAGGGTTCCAGCGCATAGCCCAGCTGCTGGAGGTCAGGGAGCAGGTCATTCACAAGTACTGCATCCGCAGGTGTGCAGGAGATGCTGATGGGAAACAGGCTTCTTTGTGTGGCCATTGGTTTTCCATTTGCCGCATCTGCCAGGCGTTCATAGAGTACCCTTTCATGCGCCAGTTGTTGGTTCACGACCAGGAATCCGCGGTTGGTGGGTACGAGGATGAATTGCTGCCTGATCTGTGTGAAGTCTGTTGTCCAATCGATCTCCAGTAGAGCGCCTGTGCGCGGTGCGGGTTGTATGCCGGGTGAAGCGTCTTGCTGGCTTTCCTGCATCAGATCCTTCCAGTTCTTGAGGCCTGCATTCTTATCAATGAAATGGGCCTGGTGCTTTTGCGTGAACGTGTGGAACAGGGAAGACGAAGTAGCGTGTTGTTGCTTGTCTTCCGTGAAAGGTTTGTTGATGGCATCCAGTTGTTGCACATGTGGATCCAGGTCAAAATCCAGGGTTGGTGTGATGCTGTATTGAGCGAGTGCGTGTTTCACTGCGGCCTGCACAAAGGCGTACATGATCTTCTCATCATCAAACTTGATTTCTTGTTTGGTGGGATGCACGTTGATGTCTATATGTGCTGGATCAAGATCGAAGAACAACACATACATCGGGTATGCATCCGCCGGGATCAGGTCATGGTATGCGTTCATGATGGCATGATGCAGATAGGCGCTTCTAATGTAACGGTTGTTGACAAAAAGGTATTGGTCGCCGCGTGTTTTCTTCGCGGTTTCCGGTTTACCCACGTAGCCGGTGATGTCAAGATAATCTGTCTGTTCCTGAACGCTGACCAGCCTTGCGTTGTAGGGTGTGCCGAGCAATTGTACGATGCGTTGCTTGAGGTTGCCGCGTTCCAGGTGAAACACTTGCTGACCGTTGCTCGTCATCGAAAAAAACACCTGGGGGAAGGCTAGGGCAACATGTATGAATTCGTCAACGATGTGGCGCATCTCTGCGGCATTGCTTTTGAGGAAGTTCCTGCGTGCCGGCACATTGAAGAAGAGGTTCTTCATCGCGATGCTGGTGCCGTTGTTGGCGGAGCAGGGTTCCTGCAATTTCACCACGCTGTTATCGATCTCAATATAAGTGCCCAGTTCATCTTCTGTGCGTTTGGTTCTCAGTTCCACCTGCGATACGGCGGCGATGGAGGCCAGTGCTTCGCCACGAAAACCCATGGTGCGGATCTGGAAGAGATCATCGATGTTGCGGATCTTGGAGGTGGCATGGCGCTCAAAGCTCATGCGTGCATCGGTGCTGCTCATGCCCTTGCCATTATCTACCACCTGCACGAGTTGCTTGCCCGCATCCTGGATGATGAGCCGCACTTCTGTTGCACCAGCATCCACGGCATTTTCAAGCAATTCCTTCACTGCACTGGCGGGCCTTTGGATCACTTCGCCAGCAGCAATTTGGTTTGCAATATTATCCGGAAGCAGTTGAATGATGTCGCTCAAATCCACTAATTTTAAAAGCTCTAAAATTACAACAATTTAAAGCCTGATGCAGAAGTTTATCGGAGTTCTTCTCTGTCTTTTCCTGGTTTTTCACGCATATGCCCAGAAGACGAGTTCCTTGTCCAGAAAGGATTGGGTAGACTCTGTTTTCAGGACCTTGAGTCCGGACGAAAAGATTGCGCAATTGATTGTGGTGCGCAGTTCATCTATTGATTCGCGCTCGGGGAAAGTGAGTTTTTATGATGAGAAAGTTGCGGATGCCATTCGCAAGTATAATGTGGGTGGCGTTTGCCTTTTTCAGGGCGGTCCGGTCAGGCAGGCGCTGATGCTGAATCAGTTTCAGCTGATGGCGAAAATGCCGTTATATGTTTCCATTGATGCGGAAACAGGGCTGGGTATGCGGATGGACAGTGTGCGTGCCTTACCCAGACAGATGATGCTGGGTGCGGTCAGTGATCCGGGGATCATTTACGAGTATGGCCGATGGGTAGGGAGGCAGTGCAAGCGCATGGGGATCCATATGAATTATGCACCTTGCGTTGATGTGAACAACAATCCGGATAATCCTGTGATCAATGATCGCTCTTTTGGTGAGAATAAAGAAAAGGTGGCGTCTTATGCGATCATGTACATGAAAGGCATGCAGGCTGAAGGGATCCATACATGTGCAAAGCATTTTCCCGGGCATGGTGACGTGGCTGTGGATTCACATCTTGATCTTCCGGTGATCAACAAAACGCGCCAGCAGCTTGACTCACTGGAGCTCTATCCTTTTCGCAAACTGATAGAGGCTGGTGTGGATGCGGTGATGGTGGGGCATTTGTTTATTCCGGTGATTGATAATCGGGAGCACAGGGCCTCATCGATCTCAAAAAATAACGTCACAACTTTATTGAAAGACGAGTTAGGATTCAAGGGGATGATCTTTACCGATGCGCTGGAGATGAAAGGGGTTACCAAGTATTTCCCAGGTGGTGAGATCTCTTCTGAAGCGCTGGCAGCAGGCAATGACTTATTATGTTTACCGGAAGATATTGAAGGGACCATTCAATCCACAAAGCAAAAGATCAATAAGAAGCAATTGAGTTGGGAGGATATCGATAGGAGTGTGATGAAACTCTTGCAGGCGAAGTATGATCTGGGCCTGGCCAACTGGATGCCAACAGATACAGCGCATTTAGCCGAGGACCTCAACATGTCATCGGGCTCCATTCGCAAACGGGTAGCAGAGCAGGCCATTACCATGTTACGGTATGATGATAAGTCTGCGTTCCCGCTGCATCGCAGCAGGGCGGGCAGGGTCGCTTACCGTGCTTTTTGGATCAGGAAAGACACAGTGATGGCCAGGCGGATGCGTAATGACTACAATGCGGATGTGTACTACTACAACTATACCCGTGATTCTTTGTGCAATGCGTCTTTGCTGCAACTGCTGACCACTCGTTATGATGCGGTGGTCATCGGCCTTCACCAGCTCAGGCGTTTTCCTGCGGGACGGTTTGGCATGAGTGAAGGTGCGCTGCAGCTCATCGATTCCCTGCAAAATCGGGTACCCAATACCGTTATGGTGTTCGGAAATCCTTATGCCGCGAAGTACGTATCGTCAGCGAAAAATATCATCATTTGTTATGAAGATGAATCCATCATACAGGAGACGGCAGCAGATATGTTGTTGGGATTTCAGGTGATGAAGGGTACGCTTCCGGTATCGGTTACATCTGCCTTTCCTTCCGGATCGGGCATACAACGCAGTATTCTTCCGGTGGCTACGGGGATCATTGGGATGGATCTCAATGCCTTGGGAAGCATCGATTCTATTGCCAACGACGCGATCCGTCAGCACGCCACACCCGGTGCGGTAGTGTTGGTGGCCAAGGATGGCAAGATTGCCTTTTATAAAACTTTCGGGCACTATACCTATGACAGTACGGAGGGGGTTGGTCTGGAGAGTATTTATGATATGGCTTCGGTAACCAAGATCGCTGCCACCACGGTTTCCATCATGAAACTTTATGATCAGGGACGTCTTGACCTGGAGCGTACCCTTGGGGATTTTATTCCCTGGGTGCGGGGAACAGACAAAGAAAAGATCGTGATCCGGGATGTGCTGTTGCACCAGGCGCGTTTGAAAAGTTTTATTCCGTTTTATCGGGAAACGATGGATACTGCCACAGGCGTTCCATCTTCCAGGGTCTATGCGAGAACGGCGTCTGCGGGATTTCCATACCGTGTAGCGGACAGCTTGTTCATGCAAGCAGGTTACCGGGACACATTGTACAAGCGGATTGCAGACAGCAAGCTGGAGAAACCCAATACCTATATCTACAGTGATAATGATTTTATTTTTCTGGGGTTGATTGTGGAGGCTATATCCGGCATGAAGCTGGAGGATTATGTACGGAAGGAGTTTTATGAGCCGATGGGTCTCGTGACTACAGGCTTCAAACCGTTTGAGCGGTTTCCATTGTCCAGGATTTCGCCAACGGAAAATGAAACTTTTTTCCGCAGGCAGTTGATCCGTGGAGATGTGCATGATCCGGGTGCGGCGATGTTTGGCGGTGTGGCGGGTCATGCGGGCTTGTTCAGCAATGCCTATGATCTTGCAGTGATTCTCCAGATGTTACTCAATAAGGGCGTGATCAACGGGCATCGGTTTTTGTCTGATACAACGGTGATGCGGTTCACAGCATATAGCAGCGGCATCAGCCGGCGCGGACTCGGATTTGATAAGCCGGAAAAAGACAATGCCACGCGCAAAGAACCCTATCCTACGCTAAGTGCGTCACCATTGACTTTTGGCCATACCGGTTTCACGGGTATTGGTGCATGGGCAGATCCAAAACATAATTTGATTTATATCTTTTTATCCAACCGCGTGTATCCCAATGGCAGCAATAAGTTGTTGCAGATGAATGTGCGTCCCAAGATTCATGAGGCGGTGTATCGCGCCTTAAGAGACTAAGAGATTGGGGATTCTGCTAACTTGCGACCTGCGCTCTGCGAACTTATTATTTAATCATGCCAACCATCTCTTCCGCAACTAGTTTCTGGTGGCTCCAGGGAATGAAGTGTGTGCCTTTGGGGATCATGCGGATCTCCACTTTTGCGGCATTGGTCAGATGAGTTTTTGCATAGTCAACATTACCAGGTTTAACACAGGTTTCCTGATCGACATGAACGAGTTAAACCTTTGTGGTCACTTTCGGAAAGTCGTTTGACAGCGATTTTACTTCTTCTTTAAAATGCACGAGTTCAGTATTGCTGGGCTTAAAGGATCCGGGCAGAAAATGATTCAGCGGAAAGGTTTCCATGACATAGCGCCAGCTTTCTTTGGGTTCAAGTGCGGGATCTACCGAGCCGGAGATCAGCATGATGCCGCTGAACATTTGCGGCGCATCGGCAGCCATTTTTACCACCAGCGGTCCGCCAAGCGAATGACCTGCCAGATAAACAGGTTTACCATTGTCGAGGTGTTTAATGACGGCAATTAATTGCATACTCTGTTCAGCAAGTGTCATTGCTTTACCAAACTCAGAATAGCCGAAGCCGGGCCTGTCTATCGCAATCATCCGGTAGTGAAAAAGGAGTGCGGGCTCTTCCATGTATTTGGTGAATGCACTCCAGGCGCTGGGTGATCCGTGGATCAATACAAGGGTAGGCAGGGTATCGTTTCCAACAGAGACATAGTGGATCTGGTGTTGGTTAACGTTGATATAACCGGGCTTGAGGTCAAGGCCTTTACGCGCAAAATTCCGAACGGCACGCTCATCGGAGAGTCTGAATGTCATGCATCCTGGTGCGATGAGTACCCATAGGAATAGTATGGCGATGACAATAAACACAGTTTTTTTCAGAAACAAGATCCCTCCCGTTTTTAGCAGGTTCAGCAGTGTATATTTCATCAACAACGCATTCCGGACAGATTAGTTCTTTTTCTTCGGCCGGAGGTCGCGCGGTTCTCTCTTTTGCTGGTTTTGGGGGTTACCCTGGTTTTTCGGTTGGCCAGGATTATTTTTCTGGGCATTACCCTGCCGGCCCTTGTTGGGTTGGGGGTGGTTTTTATCCCTTTGTTCTCTTTCTTTCTGGCGCTTTTTCTGGCTATTCCGCTCTAAGGTGCGCAGGCTGATCTGACCTACTACATCTACGAACTGTGGCTCAACTTCTTTTTTAATACCACCTGTTGTTACATCAGCAACTTCCAGTTCTTCTACCCTTGTTCCCTTCATGTTCAGGGCCTTGATGCGTTTTACGGCTTCAATGTTGAGTGGGTATTGGCGGCTGCTGTCTGGCAACACATACCACATCAGGTTTTTGAAAATGTCTTTTTTAACGAGCATTGCATTTCCCTTTTGTGTTTCCAGAATATCGCAATGATCAGGGAATTGTTGAAGTGCGTCAAGGTAGGTATCCAGTTCGTAATTGAGACAGCATTTTAATCTGCCGCACTGTCCGCTCAGTTTGGTTTGGTTGATGCTCAGGTTCTGGTAGCGTGCGATGGTTGTGGTGACACTTTTGAAATCACTTAGCCAGGTACTGCAGCAAAGTTCCCTACCGCAACTGCCGATGCCGCCTACTTTGGCGGACTCCTGCCTTGCACCGATCTGCTTCATTTCAACTTTCACCTTGAATTCTGAAGCATATGTTTTGATAAGTTCGCGAAAATCAACCCTGTCGTCTGCAGTATAAAAAAAGGTCGCCTTCCTGCCGTCAGCCTGGATCTCTACTTCGCAAAGTTTCATTTCCAGTTTGAACTGCCGTGAGATGGCCCGGGCGCGGATCAGCGCCTGTGGTTCGCGGGCTTTGTTTTCCTTCCATTTCTGGATGTCCATGTCATTGGCACGGCGGAGGATTTTCTTCAGCTCCGGGGACGACTCCTCCACGCCTCTTTTTTTCATCTGAAGGCGTACCATTTCACCGGTGACATTAATCTCACCTACATCAAAACCACTCACGCCTTCTACGGCTACGAGATCACCTTTGGTATATGTCTGGAGGGAAGTATTGCGATAGAACTCTTTCCTGCTGCCCTGATTGAAGGAGATCTCGATCACTTTACAGGAGCTTTCCGGATCATGAAAGGGAAGGTTCGCTAACCAGTCGTGCACATTGAGCCTATTGCATCCACCACTGCTACACCCGCCGTTGCTCTGACACCCAGACGGTTTTCCATTGCTATTTGTTCCACATGAGCTACAGCCCATAAAATCGTATGTATTATTTATAAAGAAACCCCTTTTGGGGGTTGATGGTTACGAAGATAGTAATTTTAGTTCGCAGTTCGCAGGTCGCAGTTAGCAGGTTCCCGAGCTTAATATTAGACCTTGCCAACATCGACCGGCCAACAAAACAAGAACAAAATCAAAAATATAAATAAAAAAAAT
>JBEISY010000238.1:0-4039 GCA_040375175.1 Chitinophagaceae bacterium | reverse complement strand
CGTTTTCTCCTGCGCTTCTCCACGAAGCCAGGACAGTCGCTACATCTTTCCGGCGGGATACCCCAACTTGGAAACAATGATGCGGCTTTATCTCTGCCAATGCAATACCTGAATGCAGATTTCTGGCGGACTGAAATTGAGCTTGTAGATAAGGAACTGCTCACAAAAACACTTCAATATAAATACATCCTCCATACAGAGAAAGGTGAACAGGTCATTGAGTGGGGTGATGACAGGATCATTGAACTGGCGCGAATCACGGCCAATGAGATCGATAATATTGATACCTGGAATCATGCGGGGACCTTCGAGAATGCATTCATTACGGCTCCGTTTCTTGATGTGCTCTTGCGATCTCCTAAGCAATCCACCAAAAGCAAACCCTACCGTGGAAACACATACGTATTTATGGTGAAAGCGCCGTTACTACGCAAGCATGAAGCGTTGTGCATCATTGGCAATACTCCTTCTCTTGGCTCTTGGAATAGTGCAGAACCCGTATTGTTATCAAGGGAAGGCAACTGGTGGACCATCAAGTTGAACCTGTTGCAGGACGTGGAAGACATCCAATACAAATATGGGGTGTATGATACCAGGCAAAAGAAATTCATGTCTTACGAAGCGGGTGACAACAGGCGGATCAGCAATGAGCAGCTTGCGAAGAAAGTCACCATCGTCAGGGACGGATTTGCCCAGCTGCCGAATGTCATTTGGAAAGGTGCCGGGATATCTGTGCCTGTATTCAGTTTGCGATCAGATAAAGGTTCGGGTGTAGGGGAGTTTGCGGATCTCAAATTATTGGTTGATTGGTCAAAAAGCATAGGCCTGAAACTAATCCAGATCCTTCCAGTCAATGATACCACTTCAACGCACACATGGGTTGACTCCTATCCTTATTCAGCTATTTCTGCATTTGCATTACATCCAATATACCTTAACCTTGAAAAAGTTGCAGGACAGGAATATGCGTCTTCCATTCGTTCGTTAAAGAAGACATACAAGCAGTTGAACGATCTGCCGGAGTTGGATTATGAAGCGGTGTTGAAATACAAACTAAGCATTATTGAAGACCTTTATCAGCTAGAAAAGGATAAGACATTTGCTTCCGATGCGTACCTGCAGTTTTTCGACGACAATAAGGACTGGTTAGTGCCCTATGCAGCGTATTGTTATCTGAGAGATAAATATGAAGCGGCTGATTTCAGGGTCTGGAAAACACATTCTGTCTATCAGGAACAACAGATCGAAAAGCTTTCCGCCTCGTCACAAAAGCATTTTGACCGCATCGGCATACACTATTTTATTCAGTTTCACTTGCACTTGCAGCTTAAAGAAGCGCACGATTATGCAAACAGGAATGGGATAGTTGTTAAAGGAGATATCCCTATTGGTGTGAATAGAAATGGTGTGGATGCTTGGGTTGCACCTGATCTTTATTTCATGGATTATCAGGCAGGTGCACCACCAGATGATTTTGCTGTCAAAGGACAGAACTGGGGTTTCCCAACCTACAACTGGAAGAGAATGAAAGAGGATGGGTATGCATGGTGGAAGCGGAGGTTTGAGCAGATGAGCAGGTACTTTGATGCTTTCCGTATTGATCATATTCTCGGATTCTTCAGGATCTGGTCCATTCCTGAAGATGCCGTTGAAGGAATTCTCGGGCATTTCGTTCCTGCAATTCCGGTCCATATCACTGAGTTTCACCAGAGACAAATACCTTTTGACGCCAATCGATATACAACACCTTTCATCAATGATGCATTACTCTGGGAAATGTTTGGTCCGGATGAAAAGAAGTTCAAGCCTTTTCTCATGGTCAATGGCGATGGCACCTATTCTTTGAAAGATGCGTTTAATACGCAAAAGAAAATTGAGGCCCATTTCGCCGTACTACCCGGTGTAGAAGATAATGAGCGGATCAAGTCTGGCTTGTTTGACCTGATTTCAAATGTGATATTGTTTGAGCATAAAGATTCACAGGGTACTGATTTCCATTTCAGGTTCAATATGCAGCAAACTTTTTCTTACAAATACCTGGACGGTTATGTGCAACGCCAATTGCAGGAGTTATATGTGGATTATTTTTTCCGGAGGCAGGATGAGTTCTGGCGGAAGGAAGCGATGCAAAAATTACCTGCCTTGAAACGCGCAAGTGAAATGCTGATCTGCGGTGAGGACCTCGGTATGGTACCTGCTTGTGTACCGGATGTGATGCAACAACTCGGCTTTTTAAGTCTCGAGATACAGCGTATGCCCAAGGACAGCAAGAAAGAATTTTTCCATCCAAGTGAAGCGCCATATCTGAGTGTGGTGACCCCCTCAACTCATGACATGAGCACCATAAGGGGTTGGTGGGAAGAAGAGCGCTCGAGGACGCAACGATTTTTCAATAACGAGTTGGGACAATACGGCGAAGCACCATTGTATTGCGAAGCGTGGGTCAACAGGGCTATCGTTATACAACATTTGTATTCTCCGGCCATGTGGTGCATTTTTCAATTGCAGGACCTGTTTGGGATCGATGAGAAACTGCGTAAACCCGATCCTCATGTTGAGCGCATCAATGTGCCGGCCAACCCGAAGCATTACTGGCGGTATAGAATGCATATCTCGTTGGAAGAACTCCTTCGAAAAAAAGAGTACACTGCGGAATTAAAACTTTTGGTCAACGCCAGCGGACGCGCATGAAACTAAACCATTATTCCCATGCACTGCCTTTCGTGTATCCGTTCACGATATCCAGTGGTACCAAGACACACCAACCAACCCTTGTGGTTGAATTGGAGTGGAGGGGACTGAAAGGTTATGGCGAAGCACCGGCGATAAACTATTATGATGTCACCGTGGATTCCATGGTAAATGACCTGGAAGCTAAAAGACCCGTACTGGATAAATTTGCGCTCACCGATCCGGAACGATACTGGCATTTTCTGCACCATCTTTTTCCCCGCAACCCTTTCCTGGTTTGTGCACTGGATATGGCTGGATGGGACCTATGGGGTAAAATGATTGGAAAGCCACTGTATCAACTTTGGCAGCTGGATCCATCCAAAGCACCCCTTACTGACTATACCATTGGAATAGATCTCACCCAACGGATGATTGCCAAGATGGAGGAGAATCCCTGGCCGGTGTATAAAGTGAAGGTTGGTTTTGATGGCGATATGGAAATGCTTGCTGAACTCCGTCGGCGTACAGAAGCACCTATCAGGGTAGATGCCAATGCCGGATGGACCCTGGAGCAGGCCTTGGAAAAACTACCCCTGATGAAAAGCCTTGGGGTGGAACTGGTGGAACAACCCCTTGCCAAGGATAACTGGGAAGGAATGGCCAAACTGTTTCAAGTGTCTACGATCCCTCTGTTTGCTGATGAATCCTGTGTATCAGAACAGGATGTCTCAAAGTGCAAAGACCATTTTCACGGTATCAATATAAAGCTAACCAAATGCGGTGGGATCACCCCGGCCAGAAGGATGATCAAACAAGCCCGAAGCCTGAGCATGCAGGTCATGTTGGGCTGCATGAACGAGTCATCCATCGGCACATCGGCAATGATCCACCTTTCACCTTTGTTGGATCAACTGGATGCTGACGGTCCCATGTTGCTCAAAACAGATCTGGCCAGCGGACTTCATTATGATAAAGGTCGCGTTTCGTTTACCACCCCAGCCCCTGGACTTTCTATTGCAGTTTCCAAAAATCTTTTTATGACAGATTGATTTATTGGGCCAGATTAAATAAAGCTCATATATGGTTGATAAATGCCCAATGACAAGTGAATAATGACTAAACCCAGGCTTCACCTGGGTTTTCAGTCGGGATGACAGGATTCGAACCTGCGGCCTCTTCGTCCCGAACGAAGCGCGCTACCGGGCTGCGCTACATCCCGTAAAGGCTGTCAAAATTAAATTTTCCCGTATAAATTTCATTCTGGCCTGTCGTGTTTTTGCAAATCGGTACGGCCAGAAATGGCAAGTTGTTTCGATTTCGGTTTTCTCACCACAGGTGGGGGGTAAAACACTTGCATTTGGCTAGG
>JBEISY010000025.1:0-11404 GCA_040375175.1 Chitinophagaceae bacterium | reverse complement strand
CCCCCCCCCCCCCCCCCCCCCCCCCCCCCCCCCCCCCCCCCCCCACTCCCCCCCCCCCTCTCGTCACACAACACCAGGGGCACTTTTTAGGGGTACAACGTTTTTTTAAAAATGGTTTTAAATTTTTTCCTTAAAGTAGGTTTTTCGTTCTTTTTCGGTAATTTTTATTTAATTATTTTTATTTAATGTAAAAAAGGATGATAGAAAAAGTGAAGAGTAAGATCGGGGTGTTTTTCATGAGTTGCATTTAACTTTGAACATCTATAGCAACAAGATGTGATCATGAAATTAGTCAAATTTTACAAAACTAATATTGTTTGAATAAGGAGAATACGCTGAAAGACTTCCTGGATCGAAAAATCATTGAACACAAACATCCTGATTTCATCAAAAATGATCCTTTGTCCATACCTCACCGGTTCTCATTACCGCAAGACCAGGAGATTGCCGGTTTCTTTGCCGCCATTTTCGCCTGGGGCAATCGTACCACCATCATCAACAAATCCAGAGAACTGCTGGAACGGATGGATAATGCGCCGCATGCGTTCTGCCTTAATGCCTCATCCGCTGACCTGAAAAAACTGCTGAACTTCCGCCACCGCACCTTCAACGATGATGATCTGCTGTATTTTGTGGAGTTTTTCCGAAGCCATTACACGGCACATCCAAGTCTGGAATCGGCATTCACCGCCGGCATGCAAAAAAATGATGTCACCGTGGAACAAGGATTGAATCATTTCAAACATTATTTCTTCTGGCTGCCGCATTTACGCAGGACCCAAAAGCACATCGCATCACCCGCGCAGGGATCTGCTTGCAAAAGGATCAACATGTTTCTGCGCTGGATGGTCAGGAACGATGGGATCGATCTCGGTCTCTGGAAAAACATCAGCCCTGCGCAACTCGTGTGTCCGCTGGACCTGCACGTTTCCCGCGTAGCCAAAAAATTCGGATTGATCGATCGGCCCAATGCGGATTGGGCCTCAGCCTTACAGCTCACGGAAAGGCTGCGGGAATTTGATCCCGATGATCCGGTGAAATATGATTTCGCACTGTTTGCGTTGGGTGTGGTGGAAAAGTATTGAGTCAGCAAACAACTATTTCATTTGCATAAATGTAAGCAGCGCATCGGGATTTCGCATCGTGTCTTTGGAAGCCACCGTACCGGGATCCATGCCCATTAATATTTTCTTCACCGGCGTCTCCATCTTCTTCCCGCTGATGGTATAAGGAATATCGTTCACTTCAATGATCTCATCAGGAACATGGCGCGGACTGTACTTTGTCCTCAGGCTTAGTTTAATTGCCGTGCGCACTTCATCCGTCAATGATTTACCTGGCTTCATCACTACATAAAGGGGCATATAATACTTGCCGCCCTTCCTTTCCACACATACCACCAGACTGTCTGCCACTTCCGGCACTGCATCCACCGCGCTATACACTTCTGCCGTGCCGATGCGTACACCATCACGGTTCAAGGTAGCATCAGAACGGCCATAGATGATCACTGATCCACGAGAACTGATCTTGATCCAATCTCCATGCCGCCATACGCCGGGGTACTGTTCAAAATAACTGCTTTGATAGCGTTGATGGTTTTCATCGTTCCAAAAATAAACCGGCATGCTGGGCATGGGCGCGAGGATCACCATTTCACCGAGCTCGTCACGCACGGGTTTGCCTTGCTCATCAAAGGCTTCCAGGTAACAACCCAAGAGCCTGCACTGGATCTCACCGGCCACCACGGGGAGGTCCGGACAACCTCCTACAAAACCGGAACAGATATCAGTACCACCACTGAAAGAGATCAGCCATACTTCCTGCTTCACATCCTTGTAGATCCATTCAAAAGCCTCCGCCGGCAAGGGCGATCCGGTGGAACCGATGGTCCGCAAATGCGGAAACGCATCCTGATCAAACCGCAGCCCTTCCTTCATGCACGCAATGAAATACGCCGCCCCACTGCCGAAATGATGGATCTGTTTTTCCCTCGCAAAATCCCAGAGCGCCCGCAAGGAAGGATAACCCGCCGAGCCATCATAGATCATCATTGTAGCACCCGTCAGCAATGCCGCCACCGAAAAATTCCACATCATCCAGCCCGTAGTGGAATACCAGAAAAACCGCTCACCAGGCTTTACATCCCAGTGCAGCATCAACACTTTCAAATGCTCAATCAAATTCCCCCCCACACTGTGTGTAATGGCTTTGGGCTTGCCCGTAGTACCTGATGAATAAAGGATCCACAAAGGATGATCAAATGGCAGCGGCTCAAATACAAGTTCAACAGAATCACCTTGCAGCAGCGTATTCCAACCCGTTGCATCGTCCATGGTTAAGACCGTATCCAAACAGGAAACCAACACCAGCTCCTGCAGCCCGGGCAGTTTTTCCCGCAATACCTTCCACGCATCTATCTTCGGGTATGCCTTACCGTTATAAACGTATCCGTCGCTGGCAAACAGGACCTTGGGCGAGATCTGTACAAAGCGATCCTCAATAGAAGGATTACCGAAATCCGGTGAGCAGGAACTCCACACCGCGCCGATGGATTGGGTAGCGAGGAAGGCCACCACCGCCTCGGGAATATTCGGCAACACCGATGCTACACGATCGCCTTTCTGTACGCCTTTCTCCCTGAGCCATTGCGCCACCTTCGCCACTTGCATCCGCAGCTCCGCCCAGCTGATCTCAAGATCAGGAGCCTGCTCTTTTCGGAAAATAATCGCGGGCCGGTCTGTGGCAGCATGCATGAACACATGTTCCGCATAATTGACCAGGGCTCCTTCAAACCACCTTGTGCCAATCATGCCTTCCGAAGGCTTGTTCATCACATGGTGATAAGGTGCATGTGTGCGGATGCCGGCAAACAGAAAAAAAGATTCCCAGAATGCCTCCGGATCCTTCACACTCCAGCTCCACATGTCTGCATAGTCCGCAAACACCAGTCCGTGCGTTTCCCGCAGCCAGTGTCTGTATTTGGAGAGGCCCGACTCTTCCCGAAGCTCAATACCCGGTTGCCATAAAGTTTGCATACTTATCCATCTGAATTCGCTGTAAATTTAGGCAGAATGTGGAGCTCTGGCACAGATATCATTCAAGCCATCAACAACCGATGGGAACTGGCCCTGCAACCCTCGATCTCAGAAGAGGAGCTTGTGCAGGCATTGGCGTTGCATATCAACCACCTCATCGTCCATGATTTTCCCAGGCTGATCCATATCCTCTACGTGATTGATGTGAGTGAAGAAAAACTAAAAAAACTACTCAGAACATACATAGACAGCGATGCGGGAGTCATCATTGCGCAGCTTGTTGTAGATAGACAAAAAAGTAAAGTAATTAACAAATAGCAATTTGCAATTAGCAATTGGCACTGGTTGTTGGAAGTTAGTTACGCGCACCAAAATCCAACTTCCAAAAACCAGTGCCAATTGTCAATTGCCAATTGTCAATTGCTAATTGCCAGAATATCACATAGATTCTTCCCAAACATCAAACTCACTGCTACCATTCTTCTTAATCAGCAGGAAATGGTTACGCAAGCAGGTTGCCAACGGCATGCGCCGGTAAGGCAGATGGTACTCCTTCGCGTACCGTGCCAGCTTTTGCGTGATCTCGGGATAGTACACATGGTTCACATTGGGGAACAAATGGTGCACCACGTGATAGTTAAATGAGCCCATGAAGAAACGGGTGAACCAGTTGTCTTCCTGTACATCATTGGTGGTGATCAGCATATGCATGAACCAGTTCTGCGGTAAGGCATTGTCTTTGCCCGGCAGCGGAAACTCAGACTCAATATTGGCGTGCGGTGGGAGCAGCACAAACAGCGCGAAAATACTCGCCGTGAACACCATCACCACAAATCCGCCAATGGCCTGGCCCCAGCTCAGATCAAGCGCATACTTGGGAAGGAAGATCATGTAGCCAAAGAAAACCGCTTTGAACAAAAACAATTTCACATATTCTATCGGCGGAATCGTGATCAGCTTCCGCACATATTTCTTGTTGGAAAAGAAATCCTTGAAATCCCGTACCAACAACCAGTTGAACAAAAACAACGGATACAACATCGGCAAATAAATATGCTGGTACTTGTGGTACTTTGAATACTCGCCATGGGGAAACACCCTGGCCAGGTCACTCTGGTCGATATCCGTATCCCATCCCAACACATTGGGATAGTTGTGGTGAAAACGCACGTGCCGCAACTTCCAGATGAAACTATTGGCACCCATGAAATCAAACATGTGTACCAACAATTCATTCATCCACTTTTTCTCGAAAATGGTTCCATGCACCGCATCGTGAATAACACTGAGGAAAATAATGATCAACATAAAACCAAGACCCACATAGGCGCCAAAATACACCAGGGGATATTGCTTACCCCATATCATGGCAGCGGCCCAGAGGCCGATGTACATCAACGGAAATAAGAATGCCTTGAACTGGCTCTCCCATTTGCGCTTCGGCGCCAATTCACGAACAATTTTCTTCGCATCAGACCTTAACATCTGGAAAACATCCACGTTCGTTCCTTTGGAAAAATGGGGCTTTTTGGTTGCTTGCGTCGTCTCCATACCTCTTGGCTTTATAATCTAAAATTAGAACCCGTTTCAAAGTGCAAAATTAACATTGTACCTCTAATTTGGTTGTCGGATTTGGAAGATTGGAACAAAATAAACGTTAATTGGTACAGCTGCGCGTGATGGAATGCACCGCACCAGCCATATGATAATGACAAGCTTTCTCTAAATTCGCTGCATGAAGCTTGTTTCATATCTCAAAGACGGCCACGATCAGCTGGCAATACTTTACGAAAATTATGTATACGACATGGATCGGCTGCATCCTGACCTGCCGGGAAATATGTCGCTTTTTCTTAATTACTGGGACGAAAGCTATGATGCTGCGCAACGTGGTTTTCAATCCATCCGCGAGGGGCATTTCCCGCAGGTGAAAGCCACCCACGTAGAAAATGTGCAGCTTTTGAGCCCCGTACCCGCCCCCACCAGCTGCCGGGACGGCTATGCTTTCCGCCAGCACGTGGAAACGGCGAGGCGCAACAGGGGTGTGCCGATGATACCCGAATTTGATCAATACCCGATCTTCTATTTCACCAATCACCTCTCCATCCAAGGACCTGGCGACGTTCTGCTGATGCCGGATCATTTCCAGAAACTGGATTTTGAACTGGAAGCAGCTATTGTGATTTGTCGCGCCGGCCGCAATATCCGCGCGGAACACGCGGACCAATACATCGGCGGACTCATGATCATGAATGACCTCTCCGCCAGAACCCTGCAGATGGAAGAAATGCTGCTCAACCTCGGTCCGGCCAAAGGCAAGGATTTCGCCACTTCACTGGGGCCCTGGTTGGTGACCTTAGATGAGCTGGAAGATTTTGAGATCCCACCACTGCCCGGACATACCGGCAAGAGCTGGAGCCTTACCATGACCTGCAAGGTGAACGGCGTGGAAGTATCCCGCGGCAACATCGGCGAGATGAACTGGACCTTTGCCGAGATCATCGAGCGGGCCTCTTATGGCGTTGCGCTTTATCCGGGCGACGTGATCGGCAGCGGCACCGTGGGTCCCGGATGTTTTCTGGAACTGAACGGCACCGCCAAACTGAATGACCCATCGCACAAAGAACAATGGCTGCAGGAAGGTGATGAAGTGGAGTTGGGGATCGATGGGCTTGGCTCCTTGCACAACACCATGCGAAAAGATGAAGACGATTTCTCTATCCTCGCCCTAAAAAAATAATCATGCGGATCAACTTCCAGGACCTCAACCCGATGCAGAAGCAACAATGGTTGCAGCATGCCATCGCACCCAGGCCCATTGCTTTTGCATCCACCATCAACGGGAATGGCGATGTAAACCTGAGTCCGTTCAGTTTCTTCAACCTGTTTTCATCCAACCCGCCGATACTCGTTTTTTCCCCCTCCAGAAGGGTGCGGGACAATACCACCAAACACACCCTGGATAATGTACTGGCCATCCCGGAAGTGGTGATCAATGTAGTGGATTACGATATGGTGCAGCAGACTTCACTGGCCAGTTGCGAGTATCCTGCGGGTGTCAATGAATTTCAGAAAGCGGGCTTCACCATGGAGCCATCGATCCATATCAAACCACCGCGTGTGAAAGAAAGCAAGGTGCAGATCGAGTGCAAGGTGCTGGAAGTAAAACCGCTCGGCGATCAGGGTGGCGCAGGAAATCTCGTGATCTGCGAAGTGATCTGCATGCATGTGGATGATGCCATCCTCAATGAGGCCGGTACGATGATCGATCAACATAAACTGCACCATGTGGCAAGGCTTGGCGGTGATTGGTACAGCAAGGTGGATGAACACAGTCTGTTCCAGGTGGCCAAGCCCAACACGGAACTGGGTATCGGCATTGATGCACTACCCGCTTCAATCCGAAACAGTACCATCCTCACGGGTAATCACCTCGGGCAGCTGGCCAATGTGCAGCAACTGCCGGTGTATGAGCCCTCGTTTTATGATGTGAACGTGAAAAACATCGTACAATATTTTTCTGCCAATCCTGACGATATGGAAGCCGAGTTGCATAGGTATGCGGCGGGCTTGTTACAAGATGGAAAAGTAAAAGAGGCCTGGCAGGTGTTGCTGGCTACAACAGAACTGATCTAAAAATTTGCACCGCATGCCACAAAATCCTGGCAAACGGTGTCCATTATCAAACTTAATCTTACCGTATGTATAAGTGGTGTTTTGTGCTGATGATCTTCTTCGTATCCTGTAGCAAAGATCCTGTGCCGGAAGTGCCAACCAACACGCTCGTGAGCACGGCAGTATTCACCGTTGGCAGCAGTGTGCAAAGTTTTAACAACTACCTCGCGGAGCCCATCTCCGGATTTAATCGGAATCGATATAGCATTTCCACTGCCTCACCTATCCTGAAAATAGAAGTCAGACCGATCTTTCAGACAGACTCTGTCAATCTGCGGTCTCAAGACTTGAAATTCATTTACACCGAAGGAACCAAAACTTATGTGGCCGATGGCAGCCAGGGTGATGGCTATATCAAATGCATCGTCAACCTCAGCAATGAGGCCAACGTGACCATCCGCGATGGCTCCGGCAACCTAAAATCTGCAATAAGAAAAGAAGAAACGTTCGATGCGCGGTTTGCCGCTAAACTGATCAACCAGGCTGCACCGTTTGACGAAGTAATCATCACCAATGGCAAGCTCACGCGCAACGGCAAATTCTACGTGTATTGATCAAAACCTGAATCCCAACATAATGCCCGCCCGCACACCTGCAACGGGTCCTTTCATCTGCACTATGGCGCCATTGGCGTTTACACTAACGGTTGCCTTGACGCCAAAGGGATAGGCCAGGTTCTCCAATTCATTCTGCAGATCAGCCTGCTCAGATGGCGTAAGCGGCGTAGCACTCACCCCGCGCAGATCACCATTGCCGCCGCCATAATGCGGTCCGAGGATCCACCAGTCGAGCACGATCTTCTCCCCCAAGGTCCACTGTGCACCAATCAGCAAACCACCGGTATTTGACGTCAGCTTGCCAGACATATCGATCTGGTTGGCTCCACCCGTTCCCTGGTAGTCTACGCTGATATTGCTGGCTTCATGCGTGGCGTATCGGTAAAATGGTGCGAGGTAAAATCCGTTGCCGAAACCCTTCTTGCCCAGGTAAAACCTTACCTCCGGCGTAATGGCCATACTCTTTATACGAAGGGAATTGATTTGGTCGATGGTTTCCTGATCCCCATCGCCTACCTGATTGATCACCGCATTCTTGAACGGGATCGGTCCCTCGGGCATGTTCCGGTAAGACAGCCCAATGCTGATCCTGCGGTTGATCACCCGCTCAAACTGGCCCCCATAGCTGCGGAAGAGCAGGCCGGTCAGGTTAGCTTTGATGATGTTCATGCCGCGGACCTCATATTCTTGGATGCCATATTGGGCCTGCGTGCCAAGGGCAAGGAGCATCGTCAGCATCAACAGGAGAAAACTTCGTTTGATCATGGATGGGTTATTCTGGCTTTATATCGAAAAAACAACACATATTATTGCGTTGCAGCCGCTTATCTTCCCCCGGTTTCGCAGTTTCACATTAATTTCGCCATTCAATTTTTCGCAAGCATGCAACAACAACTGTCAGAGCAGGAGATCATCAGGAGAGAGAAGCTGAAAGAACTGCAGAGCCTGGGCATTGATCCCTATCCCGCTCCTTTGTTCCCTGTGAATACAAATGCCTCCGCAATAAGGGAGAAGTATAAGGAAGAAGATAAAGCATCATTTACGGATGTTTGCCTCGCTGGCCGGATCATGAGTGTGCGGGATATGGGCAAGGCCAGCTTTGCCGTTTTGCAAGATAGTACCGGCAAGATCCAGATCTATGTGCGGCGGGATGATATTGCACCGGGTGACGACAAAACGCTTTATGATAAAGTCTGGAAATCACTGGTGGATATTGGCGACATCGTGGGCATCAAAGGATTTGTGTTCACCACCAAGACCGGTGAGACTTCCGTGCATGTGCAGGAGTTGGTGATGCTGACCAAATCATTGAAGCCACTGCCTGTTGTGAAGGAGAAAGAAGGCGAGACCTTTGACGCGGTGACCGATCCCGAGTTCCGCTACCGCCAGCGCTATGCGGATCTCGTGATTAACCCGCAAGTGAAAGAGACGTTTCTAAAACGCACCCGCATGGTGAATGCCATGCGCGATTTCCTGAATGAGCGCGGCGCCGTGGAAGTAGACACACCTGTACTGCAAAGCATTCCCGGTGGTGCGGCTGCAAGGCCTTTCACCACACACCATAATGCATTGGATATACCGATGTACATGCGCATCGCTAATGAGCTTTACCTAAAAAGACTGATCGTAGGTGGGTTTGATTGGGTCTATGAATTCTCGCGCAACTTCCGCAATGAAGGGATGGACCGCACGCATAATCCGGAATTCACCGTGCTGGAATTCTATGTGGCCTACAAAGACTACAACTGGATGATGGAAACCACGGAGCAATTGCTGGAGCGCGCCGCGGTTGCCGTGAACGGAAACACCTTAACAACGGTAGATGGCAAAGAGATCAACTTCAAGGCGCCGTATAAACGCATCACCATGTTTGATGCCATCAAGGAACATACGGGCATTGATATCAGTGCGATGGACGAAGATGCTCTTTATGCTCTGTGTAAGCAATTGCATATTGCCGTAGATGCTACGATGGGTAAAGGCAAGTTGATTGATGAAATTTTCTCAGAAAAATGTGAACATCACTATATCCAACCCACGTTTATTATTGACTACCCCGTGGAGATGAGTCCGCTCACCAAGAAGCACCGCTCCAAAGCCGGGCTGGTAGAGCGTTTTGAGCTGATGGTGAACGGGAAAGAAGTAGCGAATGCGTATAGTGAGCTCAATGATCCCATCGACCAGCGCGAACGTTTTGAAGAGCAAATCAAATTAATGGAACGAGGGGATGATGAAGCGATGTTCATTGATTATGATTTTCTCAGAGCACTGGAGTACGGCATGCCGCCAACGGCAGGTATTGGATTTGGAATAGATCGTATCTGTATGCTGCTGACAGATTCTCACAGTATTCAGGATGTGTTGTTGTTTCCAATGATGAAACCGGAGGCATAGGCGGTAGGGGGAGTGAGTAGGGGGAGGCTTAGCCCTAAGTCTAAACACTTCCCCTAAATAACTACCTTAGGGTAATGAAATTAGCAACACTACTCTTTCCCCTTGCCTGCTTAATCTTCGGTTGTGGATCTACGCTAGACGCTGATAAAGTCTTCATCAACGCAAAAGTATGGACGGGCGACAGCTCCCTGCCCACCGCAACCTGTGTGGCCATCAAAGGTGATCAAATCATCTACGTGGGCGATGACCCCTCTGCCGTGAACGGCGATGTGATTGACCTCAAAGGGCAGATGCTGATCCCCGGCTTCCGGGATAACCATACCCATTTTCTCGCCGGCGGCTATGGCCTCGCCAGTGTGCAATTGAAAAGCGCCAACACGCCATCGGCCTTTATCCAAACCCTCGCCACCTTCAACCGGGACAACCCGGGCACGCAGTGGATCCAGGGCGGCGATTGGGATCATGAAGCCTGGGGCGGTGAACTACCCCATCGAAACTGGATCGATTCCATCACCGGCAACCGGCCCGTTCTCCTCAGCAGATACGATGGCCATATGGCCCTCGCCAATACGGCAGCACTGAATCTTGCCAAAATAACCCCATACACCAATAACCCCACCGGCGGCCTCATCGTCAAAGACGCAAACGGCCAGCCCACCGGCGTGCTCAAAGACGAAGCGATGAACCTGGTGAGCAGTATCATCCCGCCGCAAACCACCAAAGAACTGGATACCTATTTTGAACGCGCCAGCAAACACGCCGTGGAACACGGCATTACCGCTGTTGACGATGTCTCCACTTTCGGTGGATGGCAAGACCTGGAAACCTATCGACGCGCACAGGCCGCCAATAAACTGCTCTGCCGCGTCTACAGCTTCGTGCCACTGAAAGACTGGCAGAAACTGGATGCCTACGTACAAAAAAACGGCAAGGGCGATGCCATGCTGCACTGGGGCGCACTCAAAGGATTTGTAGACGGCTCCCTCGGCTCCACCACCGCCTGGTTTTACACTCCCTACCTGGATGAACCGAAAAGCATCGGCCTAACAGTAACGGATACCGCATCATTACGGTTATGGGTAACCGAAGCTGATAAAGCCGGACTACAGGTAACCGTGCATGCCATTGGCGACAAAGCCAATGATTTTATACTGACCGTTTTCAATTACGCTGCTTTCGTGAACGGGAAAAAGGACCGCCGCTTCCGCGTGGAACATGCACAGCACCTGAGCAAAGCGGCGATTACCAATTTTGCCGCCCAACAAGTGATCCCCAGCATGCAGCCCTATCATTTGTATGATGATGGCAATTTCGCGTTCAAACGGCTGGAAGACGATCGGCTGCAGCGAACCTATGCGTTCAAAAGCCTATTGCAGGCAGGTGCGAGATTAACCTTTGGATCCGATTGGACCGTGGCGCCGCTTGATCCTATCCTCGGTATATACGCTGCCGTTACCCGACATACATCCGACGGAAAAAATCCAAACGGCTGGTACGCCCAAGAAAAAATCACCGTGGAAGAAGCGCTTAAATGCTATACAGCTAATAATGCGTATGCCGCGTTTCAGGATAGTATTGTTGGGAAGATCAAGGTTGGTATGCGGGCAGATATTACCATCCTTGACAAAGATCTTCTTAGCATCAAACCAGAAGAAATTAAGTCTGTGAAAGTGATGCGCACTATTGTAGACGTCAAAAATGTGTATCAATTCAGCAATTGACAATTGGCAATTGACAGTT
>JBEISY010000219.1:0-4180 GCA_040375175.1 Chitinophagaceae bacterium | reverse complement strand
GAATACCATTGTTGCAGCCGGTGGTGGATGATTTGACAACCCTTGGCCATAAATTAGACATTTTCTTTCCAAATGCCTGATTGAATGCATCGGCATTAACAATTCTTCAATAATTTTGCACAGCGTAAACTAAAAAGCAGGTATAGCATGAAAATAATGAAGTTCGGAGGCACCTCCGTGGGCAAGCCGGAGCGGATGCATGAAGTAGCCAGGTTGATCACCCGTGATGACGAATCCAAGATCGTAGTACTCAGCGCACTGAGTGGAACAACCAATAGTCTCGTAGCCATAGGTGATGCTTGTGCCAAAGGGGATAAACAACTCGCCAAAGAACTCATTGACAAACTGGATGCACACTATCAGCAATTCATTGTGGCCCTGCTGACCAAGCCCGAGCTGATTGCAAAGGCGAAGTCGATTATTGCAGAGCATTTTGAATTCCTCAACATCATACTCAAGATATCTTTCAATGATGCGTTGAATAAAGACATCCTTGCACAGGGTGAGTTGATGAGTACGAAGATGTTTAGCGTATATCTGGAAGAGATCGGTGTGGATCATGCCTTGCTGCCGGCTTTGGAGTTTATGAGTATCGATGCAAATGATGAGCCGCATGTAGAAGTGATTGGTGCGAAGTTGAAAATGCTGTTGGCTGAGCAGGATTCTAAAAAATTATTCATCACACAGGGATATATCTGCAGGAATGCCCGTAATGAGGTTGACAACCTGAAGCGTGGTGGAAGTGATTATTCTGCGTCTTTGATTGCAGCGGCTGCCAATGCAAGTGTTTGTGAGATCTGGACGGATATCGATGGCATGCACAACAATGATCCACGTGTGGTGAGCAGGACCGTAGCTATTGAACAACTCAGTTTTGATGAGGCTGCAGAGCTGGCTTATTTCGGTGCAAAAATTTTGCACCCGGCGTCAATCTGGCCCGCGCAGAAATATAAGATCCCGGTGAAACTGCTGAACACGATGCAGCCGGATGCGAAAGGAACCATCATTAAAGAAGAAACCAAAGAACAAGGCATCAAGGCAGTAGCTGCGAAAGATGGCATTACTGTAGTGCGGATCAAGAGCTCGAGGATGTTATTGGCTTATGGTTTCCTGCGCAAGGTGTTTGAGATTTTTGAAAAGTACAGGACTCCTATTGATATGATCGCTACTTCTGAAGTGGCGGTGTCACTGACCATTGATAGCGATGCGCATCTGGACATGATCTTGAAAGAGCTTGCTCCTTTTGGTGATGTTGAAGTGGTGAAAGGTCAAAGTATCATCGCGATTGTGGGCAATGAGCTGGCGGATAAGGCCGGTATTTTGGCGAAGATCTTCACGGCACTGCAGACGGTAAATATCGGGATGGTGAGCTTCGGCGGATCATCGCATAACGTGTCTATATTGGTGCCTACAGAGCATAAGACAACTACTTTGCAGTTGTTGAACAGTGGCGTCTTTGGTTTATAGTTCGCAGGTCGCATAGTTCGCAGGATCACTCCTTCCGGGGTTTCTGCGACCTCCGCGAACTGCGAACTGATTAATTTTCTTCTTCCAGAATTTATGAATATTTTACGCAAAGGCGGACTCACCTAAACCTGCCGCCGCGCCTTTGCCATGCAGTTGACCCCGGAACTGGAAGCCGAACTCCGTTTGGCGCTTGATACATACTGGAACAGCTATCTCGAAGGTGATTTAGAAACCTGGGCATCTTACCTCGCCGATGAGTATCACAATATTGGCACTACAGAAGAAGAGGTGTGGCAATCCAAGCAAGAGATCGTTGACTATACACGATCTGTTATTCAACAGCTACAGGGTGGCGCACAAGTGCGCAACAAGACCTTTCAGTTTTATCCCATCGATCCATATATCATGGTGCATGAACTGGGCGATATGTACCTGATTCATCAAGGGGACTGGGTGTTTTACGCCCGTAGCCGGATGACAACGTTGATGGTGCAAAAGAAAGAAGGTTGGAAGATCCTTCACCAGCACGGTTCTTATCCGGATGCCAATGCCAGCCAGGGTGATGTGCTGGGGTTTGAGAAAATAAAAACAGAGAATAGCGAATTACGGGAAGCGGTACAACGCCGCACCATTGACCTGGAGATCAAGAACCGGGAACTGGAGATAGAGGCAGCGTTGCAAAGGGTACGCGCTGTTGCCATGGGTATGAAGACCCCCAATGAAATGTTGGATGTTTGTAAAGTGATTTCTGCGGAACTGGAGAAATTTGGTGTCAGGCATATCAGAAATATCCAGACAGTAATCATTTCAAAGGAGATCAGCGATTATACTTGTTACCAATATTTTACTGCCTATCGGCTTACGGCCATTGAACAAACCCATTTTGAGCGCAACAAGGTTGAGCAGGCATTGGTAGACAGGATGCTTGATGCAAAAGGAGGATATTTTGAAGGGATATTGTCTGGCGAGGAGATGGATGTTTTCCGGTTGTACAGGAAACGGGAGAAATTTTTCGAAGATCCCTTGTTGGATCAGTGTGAAGAAGCATTTTATTATTTCTATTCGATAGGCGAAGGCGGACTGGGAATAACCTTATATGAAGACATGGATGCTGAAGGGCTATCGCTATTTAAGCGTTTTCACCAGGTCTTTTCATTGGCTTATCAACGCTTCAGGGATATAGAGAATGCAGAGGCGCAAGCGAGGGAAGCGCAAATTGAGGCGGCAATGGAAAAGGTGCGGAGCCGCTCACTGGCCATGCAGGGACCTGATGAGATCCGGAAGGTTGCTGAGTTGCTTCGCAGTGAAATGGCGCAGCTGGGTGTTGAGGCATTAGAGACGAGTTCCATCTATATCCGCGAACCAGGAAAAGATACCATTGAATGTTGGTATGCGATCAAAGATGTGCGGGGAGAAGGGAGCAGTATGGTTTCTGATGAAATGCACCTTGATCTCAAGGATACTTGGGTTGGTAGGGAGATGCTGAAATTTTTATCGTTTGATGATGAGCAGACATCAATAAAGATGCAGGGTGAGCACCGTAAAGAATGGATTAACTATTGCGCGCAACGTTCTGAGGCCCTCCAAGGCTACTATGGTACGGAGATCCCAGAGCGCACCTATCATCTGGTGAAGTTTGCCCATGGATTCATGGGGGCAGCTTCGCCGGGCGAGATATCCGCGGAGAGTTGGCGGCTACTAAAGAGGGCTGCGGCAGTATTTTCATTTGCCTATACCCGATTCCTGGACCTTAGGGAATCAGCACAAAATGCAAGAGAAGCACAAATAGAATTGGGATTGGAAAGGGTCAGGGCAAAGACGATGGCGATGTATAAAAGTACGCAGCTGTCTGAAACGGCCCGGGTACTTTTTGAACAGTTTGCGGAACTGGGAAGAATACCAGACCGCATGTCTATTGGTATTGTGAAAGACGAAATAGGATTGATTGAGTGGTGGGCAACGGACCAAACAGGAAGTCAACTTACCAATCATTTCGATGCTTCTATTGAGCAACCAACTGTTGCGAAAATATTCGCAGGATGGAAGGAGGGCAAAGAATCTATGGTGATAGAGATTACGGGTGAAGAATTGAAAGCCTGGGTTGCTTTTGTGAAGGATAAAGTGCAGATGCCGATGGATGATACAAAGATCAAGGGGAAGAGGGTGCATCATGCGGCTTATTTTTCGCAGGGTATTTTGTTGATCCGCGCGCATGAAAAAGTACAAGATGAGACGATGAGGATACTGGTAAGGTTTGCGAAAGTGTTTGAGCAAGCCTACACCCGTTTCCTGGACTTGCAGAAAGCGGAGTCCCAGGCCCACGAATCGCAGATAGAAGCGGCATTGGAACGGGTACGTTCCAAAACCATGGCCATGCATAATAGTGCCGATGTAGGTGATACAGCGGCAGTGATGGTGGAGGAACTGCGCAAGCTCGGGATTGATACGCTCCGTTGTGGTATCGGCATCATGCATGAACCCGGGGAGATGGAAGTATGGACCATTCAAACAGAACAGGAAGGGAAATCCGGTATCATCATTGGAACGCTGGACATGCATATGCATCCATTGTTACATATTGCATTTGAGAACTGGCGAAAGAAAGGGCCGCAGTTTTCTTATGTCCTGGAGGGTGACGACCTGCTTAGATATTATGACGCCATCAACAATCATCCAGGCTATCCTATACGATATGATCTTTCAGCGCTGCCAT
>JBEISY010000125.1:0-5764 GCA_040375175.1 Chitinophagaceae bacterium | reverse complement strand
GAACTCTGTCTCACCAAACCTTTGGGTGTTGGCATACTAACAACTGCAGAGAAAAAAGGAATACTTCGGCCAGTACATGCAGCCCTTGCCGCAGCGCAAATGATGCGGCTCAATAAGGTGGGCGAAGCGCTCGGAAAAATAAGCGGTGTGAAAGCAATGACAGATGTAACTGGATTCGGTCTGCTAGGACATCTGATAGAAATGGCCGAGGGCAGCAACACAAGTGCAAGGGTTCATGTCAACAGACTTCCATTGATCACGCCGGAACTGCTTGCTTACATAGAACAAAAAGCAGTACCAGGTGGCACGCAAAGGAACTGGGCGAGTTATGGTCACAAAATAAATATGGAGGGCTTTGGGGAAGTGGAAAAATCCATCTTAGCGGATCCTCAAACCAGTGGCGGATTATTGATCGCTGTTGATCCTGCTTCGCGCGAAGAAGTACTTGAAACCCTAAAAGCTTATGGGCTGGGTGATTTCACACAACCCATTGGAGAGATCATCCCTAAGGAAGATGCAGTCATTCGTTTATTCCCATAAACGAATCTGATCAGGCCTTCAGCTTGTCTATTTTTGCAGCCAGCTTTCGGTCTTTCTCCGTTACTGTATTTCCCGCATCGTGTGTGCTGAGCCAGATCTCCACCGTGTTCCAGACATTGGTCCACTTCGGATGGTGATCCATTTTCTCCGCTTCAAAGGCAACGCGGGTCATGAAAGCGAAAGCCTCGGAAAAATCGTTGAACTGGAAGCGCTTGTACAGCGCCTCTTTAGTTTCATCCCACATATCAAAATATTAAATGTCCTTTATTCTTGATCTTGTCCTGGCTTAGTTCCATCACCAGTTGTACACCATTAATCTGCTTCACCGATTGTACCATAGCTTGAACGGTCTCTTCACCGATCACATCACCTTTCATGAGCCAGAGGAAATCCAGGTGTTTAAATTCAGGAAGCAGATACTCACCATCAAACTGGTTATTATACAAATAATGGACCAGTGAACCCGCCGGCTCGGGATAAGTGAAAATCGAAAAATAATAATTTCGCTTCTTTCTCGTCAACATGACCTCTAACTCTCGGTTCAATCGAAAGTCGATCTGCATGGCCTGATTCAGGTGCCAGCAAAACTGGTAATCCTTCATCGGGCCCACCACACCCAGGAGTCTGGTCTGGTCAAAGAACTCCTGAAACATTTCCTCATTATCAACTTTTAAACGGATCATCTAAAAAACAATATCAAAAATCATCTCTTCGCTACCACGTTTCACAGTAACCTTGGTGCTATCTCCTTTCTTGAATTTACTCAGTGCCTGCATATACCCTTCCACAGAACCGATCTTGTACTCTCCTAACTGCGTAACAACATCTCCTGTTTTGAGACCTGCTTTCTGCGCGGCCCTTCCATCGCTCACACCATCTACGCGAACACCCAATCCACTGAAGGTATAGTCTGGCATGATGCCCATAGATACCGTAAAGCGCGTAGACGTTCCTGTCTGCTGCTCACGCGTTTTCGTGAAAGTCAGCTTGGGCAGATTATTTGTATTGGAGATAAGGCCAGCAATATACTTCACGATGGCCAACTCTCCCATGTAGTTGATCTTTGGCGCATCATCTGAAGGCTTGTGGTAATCCGCATGCAATCCTGTGAAGAAAAACAATACCGGAATATCTTTACGGTAGAACGAGGTGTGGTCGCTAGGACCGGTACCGCTTGAATCTATCTTTATCGTAAATGACTGGCCCTTGGCCTGTGTCTTGATCAATGTTCCCCATGTGGGTGATGTACCATAGCCGCCAACGCTGACAGACTTCGTACTGTCGCTCATCCTTCCCACCATATCCATGTTGATCATATAGGAAACCATGTTCAATGCAATAGTTGGATGCTCTACATAATACTTTGAGCCATAGAGCCCCAGCTCTTCACCGGAAAATGCGATGAAAAGAAAGTTGTTTTTCTTCAGCTTTGATTTTTTCAACAGCTTCGCGAGCTCAATCAGCGCAGCAGTACCGCTGGCATTGTCGTCTGCGCCATTATGTATCGCGGGCTGGCCATTGCGGATCATCGAGTTGCCATCTTCACCATAGCCGAGGTGATCAAAGTGTGCACCCAGTACAATGGTTTGTGCAGCCCCGTTATCAATATAGCCAACCACGTTGTGCGCCGTTCTGATCTTGGGTTCTGTCTCCAGTCTGATGTTACAATCGTATGTGGCTTCCGGATCCGAGAGGTGTTGTTTAAAGGCATCGCGCATCACATAAACCACCGGAATCGGGGCTTTTTCAGATTTATCCTTTCCGTTGTATTTCAATTCTTCTGAGCCATCAACGGTGTTGTATAAGACCACCAGGGTTGCGCCTTTCTCATGGGCATTCTTGACCTGACCGCGGATCCAATTGTCGATATCAAAATGTGGATTATCCTTATTGGGAATAATGCCTTCTGCCAGGTTCACAAACCAGGGCGAGCCTTTCTCTCTTACGGATACGGCTGATGCAGACTCAAGCAGTTTTGAATCAGGGCTGAAACCCATCGGAAAAAAATCCTTCTCCACCCTGAGCGGCTTTCCGTTTACACCAAAGAGACTGGTTTGTTTAACAATCTTCCGATCATCAATCACAAAAGGTTGCACATATCCTTTCTCACCTTTGGGGTTGAGGCCCGCTTTGGTGAATTCAGCAGTAATGTATTGTACGGCCAGCGCCTCACCAGGCGTTCCGGCGCGCCTGCCTTCCAGTTTGTCATCAGCCAAAAAATAAATGTGGGCGTTGAGCGCATCAACAACTTGCTTATCTGCTTTCTTCAACTTTTGAGCTGACGCGAGGAGGGGTAAACACAAGAACAAGAAGATCAACTTCTTCATATACGTGGAGCAATTTAATGCAGCTAAGTTAGTCATTGCAAAGTGGACAATATGCATGCACTGTAAGAATTCATGGTTTTAAAAACTAACAATCTTATGACCAAACTCATGCTGCTATTTCCCCCTTTCGTAAATGATATCCACCCGCCTCCGTTACTTTTGCACATTCTGGAAACTGACTTGCCAAAATCCCTCCATATTGCCCTACTCGGAAATCCAAATAGTGGAAAGTCCTCCCTGTTTAATGCCCTTACCGGCCTTAGCCAGAAGGTGGGCAATTTCCCGGGCGTTACCGTTGAAAAAAAGGTTGGCGAATGTTCCCTTGATGGAAAGACCAAAGCAGACATCCTTGATTTGCCGGGATCCTATAGTTTATACCCCCGACGAGCAGATGAATGGGTGGCGTACAAGGCCATCATGGATCCCCACAATGCTTTTCCGGTAGACCTGATCGTGGTGATCGTTGACGCCAGCAACCTGAGGAGAAATCTTCTCTATGCCTCACAGGTTGCGGACCTGCAGAAACCCGTGGTGGTTGCATTGACGATGATGGATCTGCTGGAGCAGAAAAGCATGAAAATCGATGTAGCCAAGCTCAGTGCTGAGCTAAATCTGCCAGTAGTAACCATCAATCCCCGCAAAAACGAAGGGATTAACGCCCTGAAAGCGGAGATTTTGCGCGTTGCGGGGCAAACTGAGGTTCATCCTGCTTTTGTTCCGATAGGTGAAATGAGCCAGGAACCGGTGAACGCCCTCAAGACCTTGTTCGCCGATCTCAGTGAATATTCGGCGGTACACTACCTGATCAACCATGAGCAGATGAGCTTTTCGGACAGCCTGCAAGACAAAATTGAAGGCATCGAAAAAGCCAGCCAATTCAACCATACAAAAGTCCAGGCCGATGAGATCCTGCGCCGGTACGCGCGGATCAGCAAGATCCTGGACAATACCGTAAGTGAAGAACCGATACAACGATCCAAAAGCCTGCCAGAGCGTTTTGATGAAATCCTCTTGCATCGGATCTGGGGCTATGCGATCATGTTTGGAGTGTTGTTTTTCCTGTTCCAAAGTATTTTCTGGGCCGCTGAATACCCGATGAACGCCATTGAATGGGCCTTTGGGGCCCTGGGCAACTGGCTGACGTCTGTTTTGCAACCCGGCTGGTTCAGCGACCTGCTCATCAATGGATTTCTGGCGGGTCTCAGCGGTATCCTTGTTTTTGTTCCCCAGATCATGATCCTGTTTGGACTGATCACCTTCCTGGAAGACACAGGGTATATGGCACGGATCAGTTTCCTGACAGACAAGATCATGCGCAAAGTGGGGCTGAATGGAAAGAGTGTGATGCCGATGATCAGCAGTTTGGCTTGTGCCGTTCCCGCCATCATGAGCGCCAGAAACATCGAGAATAGAAAAGAGCGGCTGCTCACCATCATGGTGACCCCACTGATGAGCTGCAGTGCGCGACTTCCAGTGTATACGATACTGACTGCCTTAGTTATTCCAAAGCAGACCGTCTTGGGCGTTTTGAGTTTACAGGGTTTGGTGATGATGGGCCTTTATCTCCTGGGCTTTGTAATGGCCATGCTCGTTTCTTATGTGATGAAGTGGTTCATCAATATGGAAGAAAAAAGTTTTTTCATTCTGGAGCTCCCCTTGTACCGTCCCCCGCGATGGAAGAACATCTTCCTAACCATGTTTCAAAAAGCAAAAATATTTGTTTTTGATGCGGGTAAAGTGATCATGGTAATATCCTTGTTGTTGTGGGCTTTGAGTAGTTATGGACCCGATGGGAAAATAAGTGCGTCGGCCACCAGTGCTCAGGTTTCCGAGGCCGACAACAGCAGACTCAAACTTGAAAATTCCTACGCCGGTATTGCCGGTAAATGGATTGAACCTGCCATCAAACCGCTGGGCTTTGATTGGAAAATCGGTATTGCCCTGATCACTTCATTTGCTGCACGCGAAGTGTTTGTGGGCACCATGGCAACACTATATGCAGTGGAAGAAGGGGCCGATGAGAACAATCCTACACTCCGTCAAAAAATGAGCGCCGCCACAAAGCCAGATGGTAGCAAGGTATACACGATGGCAACAGGGGTTTCCCTCATGATCTTCTATGTCCTGGCCATGCAATGTATGAGTACCCTTGCTGTAGTAAAGCGTGAGACGGGAACCTGGAAATGGCCCATCATCCAGGCGGTCTATATGACCGGGCTCGCCTACTTACTCAGCTTACTGGCATACCAGATCCTGAAATAAAGAATACTAGAAGACCCTCGTGGATATCCGGTTGCGCAACTCGCGCAGAAGGTCATCGTACATTTCGCGGATCATCTGATCCTGTTGGTTTCCATTTCCACCCCGGCTGTTGACAAGCCTCCAATCATCCTGGCTCAATGCCCGGGAATCACCGGTGAAGGTTGCGGTTTCAAATATCTGTCCGTTAGAGCTTGTTTGAACACGGTTCCAATCAAGGGTCTGGTTGGTGTTTGCATCAACAATACGATAATCAATGTCGTTGGCAGGATTCTGGTAACGGGTCACATGAAGCGTTGCACGCACATTCTGGTACACTGGCCTGCCGGTGGTGTCTTTTCCGGTCTCAATATTCCTGTTGAGTTGCCTGTCAAACCTGTTGACAATAATGGGCGGGCTCTGCATGAAATTCCAATTAATATCCACCACCACATCCGGTCTGATGTTCAGCCTGCGCAGATCCATATCCGTGAAATACCTCACCTGGTTGGTGCCCGACTGACCTCCCAAATCACGGGCAAGTTGTTCATGGAGAAAGCGGATCCTTGGATCGAAGTTCCAGTTGTTGTTCCACATGCCAGGAAAAGAATTCTGTATGGGGTTGATCAACACATTTACTACTGACGCTTCATACGCTG
>JBEISY010000258.1:0-3865 GCA_040375175.1 Chitinophagaceae bacterium | reverse complement strand
GACCACGCGTGCGCACGTACACTATATTGTTACTGAATTTGGCATCGCATATTTATACGGCAAGAATCTTCGTCAGCGTGCGAAAGCACTGATTGATATTGCGCATCCGGATGACAGGGAGATGTTGGAAAGGGCGAGTGTAGAGCGATTTAAGATATTTTAGTTCGCAGTTCGCAGTTCGCCAAGGTCGCGGAGATGCATTGCGACCTACGCGACCTGCGACCTGCGAACTAACTCAACGTGCTGCACCAGCTCGGGAAAAAACTTTTCAAATCCTTTCTGCAGGGTTTCGTAGTGTTCAGTGAAAATGGAAAATGCAGTATCCATCTCCGTTATGTGTTGCGCGCGGCGCTGCAGGCCACCCATGCTTTGGCGGAGCCCATCCAGGCTGCGATAGTGAAACAACCAGTTCTGCTTTTGCATGTAAGGAAACATGCGCGCGAAGCGTTCGGGAAAAACAGGAAGGTAAGGTGCCAGTGTAGCATAAACTTGCTGGCTGAAATCCATCAGGCTTTGTTCTGTGGGAAACACGGGCGCGTGGTTCGCTAAAAAATGATCATGCACCACGTCTATAATGGGGCTGGCATATAGTCCGTAGACCGGCCGGAACAGTTGCTTGAGTTCTCTATTAACGGGGTGCTCATCGGTATATGTATCGATGGCCCGATGGATGGCGATGCCTTGTTGGATGCCGGGGCTGTAATCGAACTTTTTCTTCCCCTTCACAAAATCGGAAATCATATTACCCACCAGGATATCCGGGTGGTTGTAGGAAAGATATGCGTGGGCGAGAAAGTTCATTGTACAGTTCGCAGTTCGCGTAGGTCGCGAGTTCGCAGAAAATACATGCGACCTGAGCGACCTATGCGAACTGCGAACTAATTTACCTAGTTTTGCCGATCTAAATCACGGTTATGACAAAAGGTCCTGTTTCCCAGTTTATGATGCATCATTATCGCCACTTCAATGCGGCTTCAGTGGTAGATGCAGCGAAAGGATATGAAGCACATCTGACAGAAGGTGGCAAGATGATGATCACCCTCGCTGGTGCCATGAGTACCGCTGAGCTGGGTGTTTCCCTTGCTGAGATCATCCGCGCAGGTAAGGTAGATATCATCTCCTGCACGGGTGCCAACCTGGAAGAGGACATCATGAACCTGGTGGCGCATTCGCACTACAAGCGGATCCCCAACTGGCGAGATCTTACACCGCAGGAAGAGTGGGAGCTGCTGGAGAAAGGCCTGAACCGCGTAACGGATACCTGCATTCCTGAAGAGGAAGCGTTCCGTAAGATCCAGCACAACATCGTGAAGATCTGGATGGATGCGGAGGCTGCCGGCGAGCGCTATTTCCCACATGAGTATATGTACAAGTTATTGCTGAGTGGCGTGATGAAAGACGGGTACGAGATCGATCCCAAAAATTCATGGATGATTGCTGCGGCAGAGAGAAATATTCCGATTGTAGTGCCCGGATGGGAAGACTCCACGATGGGCAACATCTTTGCATCCTATGTGATCAAGGGTGAGTTGAAAGCAACCACGATGAAGAGCGGTATTGAGTATATGGTGATGCTGAGTGATTGGTATCGTGCCAACAGCGGCGGAAAAGGTGTGGGCTTCTTCCAGATCGGTGGTGGTATTGCGGGTGATTTCCCGATTTGTGTGGTGCCGATGATGTACCAGGATCTGGAGTGGACCGATGTGCCGTTCTGGAGTTATTTCTGCCAGATCTCGGATTCAACAACGTCTTATGGTTCTTACTCCGGTGCGGTTCCCAATGAGAAGATCACCTGGGGTAAGCTTGATATTCATACACCGAAGTATATTATTGAGAGCGATGCTACGATTGTGGCGCCGTTGATCTTTGCGTATTTGCTGGGATGGTGAGGAATTGGAATTCTGGAAGCCTGGAATCTGGGAATCCTGAAGGAGGAGCGATGCAGTCGCTCCTTTTTTTGGCATTTAATTTCCTGCATAATGAGAATAGTGATATTAAATGTTTTCTTGTACATCGTTCTTTACGTGATGTTTGCACTATTAGCCTTTGGACTTGGCTATGCCTCCAGAGATGCATTCAGAACAGAGTTGATGTTTATGTATGTAGCTACTGCAATAACTCAATTTGCATTGAATTATGTTTTGTACAGGAAAACATTGTTGGTTAGCACACAATCCAAGATACTTACCGCATTTTTTATTGCCCTGTTATACGTAGCTGTTCCTATTCTGATGTTAATCTGAAGGAGTGACAAAAAATATTTTTTCTCTGTTGTTTGTAATTTGGAAAATATATTTCCATCTTTGCTTCCGCAAAACATTTTAAAAACAAGAACAATGCTCCGCATCATATCACATAGCAAACAGATGAGCTGGTTTAGCCCGAAGGGCTATCGTGCCAGTGGCGGGGCATCTTGTGCCGTAGGATAGATATATCATCTTCTTTATACAACACAAGCCCCGCCTGGATCTGCGGGGCTTTTTTGTGTCCCGTGGCGTCAAGGATGAAACGGAATTATTTATGAAAGAATGATAATGAATATTCAACGCAGGAGAGACATACCACGATCAGGAACGCAGGAGTGAGCGCAAGCGCATTCATGTGAACAGCCCGGTCGTGCAGTAGCCTGACCGGGTTTTTTGTTTTCCTGCATCAAGGAGGTAAGTCATGAAAATGTTGGTATTGATATGGATCGTAAGGTTTGTGTTGCGTCTCTTCACGAGGCGTGAAGCGGTTCCTCCTGTGGAAGAACCCCGCAGGCCCAGGGTGCCTGATCCTGCGGAGCATTTATTAAGGTGAACAGTAAAAAAGCAAAAAATGGGAAAGTTAACTATAACAGGAAAAGAGTTAAGGGCCATCGGTTATCCGGAAGGACCGGTGATCAGTATGGCGATGAACATCGTGTATCGAAAATGTAAACATGGTGTCAGGGAAGATGTGTTGGCGATATTGAAGCAGATCCTGGAGAAGCCGGAGATGTTTAAGAACGATGAGATTTGGGCGAGCATTGCATGGCAATTGATGCCCGAAGAAGAGGAAGAACAGGGAGAGTTATCGCTCAACCAAACCGGTATCCAATTTGCAAGTTTTGGTGCGGAGCATATTGAACAAGGCGCGATGCACCAGATGTATGCGGCCACGAAATTGCCGGTGGCGGTAGCGGGTGCCTTAATGCCGGATGCGCACCAGGGCTATGGATTGCCCATCGGTGGTGTATTGGCAACGAACAATGCCGTGATCCCATATGGGGTTGGCGTGGATATCGGATGTAGGATGTGCTTGAGTGTGTTTGACATACCCGCTGAGGATCTGCAACGCAAGAGGGAATTTTTCACATCGGTATTGGATGAAACTACGCTGTTTGGCAGTGGCGCACAGTTCGTCAGGTCAGAGGATCATGAAGTGATGGATCAGCAGATATTTTTCGAAATGCCTTTGTTGAAGAGGTTGCACACCAGGGCATGGAAGCAGTTGGGATCCAGTGGAAGCGGAAACCATTTTGCGGAGTTTGGTTTGGTAGAGATCGGTACGAAGGATGAAGTGTTGGGTGTGGAGGCGGGAATCTATGTGGGTTTGTTGACGCACTCCGGTTCAAGAGCCTTGGGTGCCAATATCGCCAACCACTACACGAAGATCGCCATCAGCAAACGCCGATTGCCACAGGGTGTGAAGAATCTTGCCTGGTTGCATTTGGATGAGGAAGAAGGCATCGAGTATTGGATGGCAATGAATCTTGCAGGTGATTATGCATCGGCTTGTCATCACGTGATCCATGATAAGATCGCGAAACAGTGAGGCAGTAAGCCGATGCGACGTGTGGAGAATCATCACAATTTTTCCTGGAAGGAAATCTGGAATGGCAGGG
>JBEISY010000322.1:0-3206 GCA_040375175.1 Chitinophagaceae bacterium | reverse complement strand
TCCGGCATTTTGTCCATCATGAATTTCAGGGAAGATCCGGAAGGCATCGCGGGTGTTATTCCCATGATGCTTGGATTCTGCTCTGCCAGTTCAATGATGGTATGTCCAAATACATCCTGGTATTTGGGCGGCTGTGGCGTCTCGAACTTTTTCTTATAGATCTCACCAGTCACTTTATCAAACAAACCCGGCGCATGCCACTTGGTCTGGTCTTTTTCTGCAAGGGCATAACCCTTTCCCTTGGTGGTGATGATATGCAGGATCTTGGGTCCCGGAATGTTTTTCAAATCTTCCAGGGTATCCACGAGGTTGGTAATATTGTGTCCATCTATCGGACCAAAATACCGAAGCTTCATTGATTCAAAAAGATTGCTGCTCCTCGATACAAATCCTTTTACAGAGTGTTCGATCTTGCTGGCAATGTCCCGGGCCACGGGCAGTTTGCTCAGCGCCTTCCATACATCGTCCTTGATCTTGTTATAGGTCTGCGATGTAGTAATATCTGTCAGGTATTCTTTGAGCGCACCCACGTTTGGATCGATGCTCATGCAATTGTCATTCAGGATGATGAGCATGTTGGCGTCGGCAACGCCTGCATGGTTCATGGCTTCAAACGCCATTCCTGCCGTCATCGCCCCGTCCCCGATCACGGCCACGGATTTGCGGTCATGCTCGCCTTTGAGCTTAGCGGCAATGGCCATACCCAGCGCGGCGGAAATGGATGTGGAAGAGTGGCCCACCCCAAAAGTGTCATATTCACTTTCACTGCGCTTCGGGAACCCGCTGAGGCCACCATATTTCCGGTTGGTATAAAATTGGTCTTTCCGGCCGGTCAGGATCTTATGGCCGTAGGCCTGGTGACCCACGTCCCATACCAGCTGGTCATAAGGCGTATTATACACGTAGTGCAAGGCCACAGAAAGCTCAACCACACCAAGACTGGCACCAAAATGCCCACCTTCCACGCTTACGATATCGATGATATATTGACGTAGTTCGTCACAGACCTGGTTGAGCTGTTCTTTCGAAAGCTTCTTGAGGTCATCCGGCGAGTTGATTTCTTTCAATAATGGACCTGGGATGTATTCCATGCGCGCTTAAATTATAGCAAGGGGCAAAATTACAACAGCCGGGGTTACCAGCTGCTGTAATTTATGCTAAAACTAACAAGAATAAAGGAGTATTGTTCTGGGGCTATCGTTTTATCACCTAAGCCCATTCTACCCGGTATATCACCATTAGTCCAAAAGGCTTAATTTGAGAAGTTGATAACCATAGCTTTGTAGCACGCATGCGTACTTTTATAAGCCGGATTCCGCAGTATTGGCTCTACCAGGCGGTTGGTTGGGGGTTGTTTCTCCTGATCAATATCTTTTTCGCGATCTCCTTTGATCAGTTCAACTCACTGTATGTGGGGAGACTGTTGATCTTTGTAACCCTTGGTTTGAGCTTTACTCATCTGATGCGGGAAACCATCAAGCGGCTTAACCTGCTTCAGCGTTCCCTGAACCAACAAATCGTCGGGTTCCTGTTCATTACCCTGGGATTTTCTATTGTTGTAGCCGGTCTGCGCTCCATCCTGGTTGATCTGTTCAAGTTGAGCCCGGAGCTGGATGCCTCGGAAGACAATACCTACATCCTTTTCACGAATATCTTCCAGAGTTTCCTGTACCTGTCTATCTGGAACATGATTTACCTGATCCAGCATTACATCAATACCTCCCGTAAGCAGAAGCTGGATACCCTTCGTCTGCAAGCCCTGGTGAAGGAGCTGGAATTGAAAACGATCAAATCCCATATCAACCCGCATTTTATCTTCAATGCCCTCAATAGTATCCGGGCTTTGATCGATGAAAATCCATCCCGTGCGAGAGCCGCCATTACAGAACTCAGCAATATTCTCCGAAGCAGTATGCAGGCAGAAAACATTGAGACAGTGCCGCTGACCCGTGAACTGGATATTGTAAAAGATTACCTTGCCCTTGAACATATCCGTTTTGAGGACCGACTGAAAGTGGAATATGATATCGATGAAAATACCCTCAACCAACCCGTTCCCTATATGATGCTGCAGACCCTTGTGGAGAATGCGATCAAACACGGCATCAGCAAGAATGTAGAAGGAGGAACCGTGAAGATCATTTCTGACTTTAGCGGCGATCATCATGAACTGATCGTGCGCAATACCGGAAGGCTGAATGGCGGCATCAATAAAGAAGGATTTGGATTGCAAAGCACCTCTAACCGGTTGGGTCTGCTTTTTGGTCCCAACGCCGATTTTGAAATTCAGGACCTGCATGATAACCTTGTGGAAGCAAGGGTGCGGATCCCTGTACAGATTTAACACGTAATGCTACTGACTATGTCTAAAAGAGCTATCATCATTGACGACGAAAGACTCGCCCGCAATGAACTTCGCAAGTTACTGGCTGATCATCCCGAAGTGGAGATTGTAGCCGAAGCCGCCAATGCCAGTGAAGGGATCGAGAAGATCAATGAACTGCAACCCGATCTTATTTTTCTCGATATCCAGATGCCCGGAAAAACGGGTTTTGATATGCTCGAAGAACTCGATAAAGCCCCTGCCATTATATTCACTACCGCCTACGATGAATTTGCCATCAAGGCATTTGAATTCAACGCGCTGGACTACTTGTTGAAACCAGTGGAGCCAAAACGATTGTCCGATGCGATACATAAACTGGAAGGCGCTGAGGAACGCGAAGCCTTAACGGGTGAAGGCATCACCATCCACCGCGGAACACTGAGTGATAACGACCAGGTGTTTGTGAAAGACGGTGAACGTTGCTGGTTTGTGCGCTTATCAGATATTCGGTTATTCGAGTCCGTTGGGAACTATGCCAAGGTATATTTTGCTGGCAACAAACCACTTATCCTGAAATCCCTGAATGCTTTGGAAGAGCGCCTTGATCAAAAAGTATTCTTCCGCGCTAATCGCAAGCACATCGTCAATCTTCGGATGATTGAGAAAGTGGAACCATACTTTAATGGAGGACTCTTACTGGAGATCAAAGGAGGGGAGAAGATAGAGGTGAGTAGGAGGCAGGCGGTGAAGTTTAAAGAGATGATGTCCCTCTAATAATTTAGCAATTGACAATTGACAATTGGCAATTGACAATTGGTAACGGTAGTTGGAAGTTGGAATAGTGCGGGATCAAACCAATATCTAAAACCCAAACTCCAGT
>JBEISY010000309.1:0-3331 GCA_040375175.1 Chitinophagaceae bacterium | reverse complement strand
TATTTTTTGTAGATAAAAAATGGCTATTGGCTAGTAGCTAATAAAAATAGCCATTAGCTACTAGCTATTAGCTAATAGAGGGGGAATTGTTGCATCAAATCTTTCACCTCGCCCTTCACTGCAGTGATCACCGTTTCATTGTCGATATTCATCAGGACTTTATCGATCAATGATACCACGGTTTCCATATCCTTTTCTTTCATGCCGCGGGTAGTGATGGCAGGTACACCTACGCGGATACCTGACGTAACAAACGGGCTCTTATCGTCAAATGGTACCGCATTTTTATTCAGGGTAATGTGCGCCCTGTCCAGGGTTTCCTGCGCTTTCTTGCCCGTTATGTTTTTGTTACGAAGGTCAATCAGCATCAGGTGATTATCCGTTCCACCGCTGATGATCTGGTAGCCACGTGACACGAGAGCTGCGGCCATGGACTGGGCATTGGATTGGATTTGCCTGGCGTAGTGCGTAAAGTCATCGCTCAGAATTTCTCCAAACGCAATCGCTTTACCGGCAATGACATGTTCCAGGGGACCGCCTTGGGTTCCAGGGAATACGGCCATATCCAGCAGGTTGCTCATCATGCGGATATTACCTTTCACATCTTTCAAACCAAATGGGTTTTCAAAATCCTTTCCCAGGAGGATGATACCACCGCGTGGTCCACGAAGTGTTTTATGTGTAGTGGATGTTACAAAATGACAGTAGTTGAACGGAGATGTCAAAAGTCCTTTTGCGATGAGTCCGGCAGGATGCGCAATATCGGCCATCACAAATGCACCTACTTCGTCTGCTACTGCACGGATCCTAGCATAGTCCCAATCCCTGCTGTAGGCTGATGCCCCACAAATGATGAGTTTGGGTTTGTGTTCACGGGCCTGTTGTTCCAGCATTTCATAATCAACCAATCCATCTTCCCGGCGAACCCCGTAAAATTTTCCGTTATAGATTTTGCCGCTGAAGTTCACGGGTGAACCATGGGTCAGGTGGCCGCCCATGGAAAGGTCAAGGCCGAGGATGGTATCCCCGGGCTGCAATATCGCCAGCATCACTGCAGCGTTGGCCTGTGCACCACTGTGCGGTTGCACATTGGCGTATTCACAGTTGAAAACTTGTTTGATCCTGTCGATAGCCAGTTGCTCCACCTGGTCCACAATTTCACAGCCACCGTAATATCTTCTGCCGGGATAGCCCTCTGCATATTTATTGGTCAGGGAGCTTCCCATGGCTTTCATGACATCCAGGGAGGTGAAGTTTTCTGAAGCGATGAGTTCAATACCGTTCCGCTGGCGTTCCAGCTCTTTTTCGATGAGATCAAACACTAACTTATCCATGGCCGCAAAAATAAGCCAAATCCCTATTCTGAAAGCCGCAGAGAACCACCAATCGGAGATTTCCTACCTTTGCCGCATGAAGGCGATCATTCCGGTAGCAGGCGCAGGTACCAAACTGCGTCCCCATACATATACCCAGCCAAAGGCCCTGATCCCGCTGGCAGGCAAGACGATCCTAAGCATCATCATAGACCAACTGCTGGATGCGGGCATTCAGGAGTATGTGCTGATCACGGGATACCTTGG
Source organism: Chitinophagaceae bacterium (assembly GCA_040375175.1). Lineage (GTDB taxonomy): Bacteria > Bacteroidota > Bacteroidia > Chitinophagales > Chitinophagaceae > Pollutibacter. Next base: position 1,751 of record JBEISY010000309.1, on the reverse strand, counting down.
GGATAAGATCCAGGATTATGTGAAAAAAGAATATCCCCGGATCAAAGTTCATTTTATCACACAGAATGATAGAAAGGGCCTCGGGCATGCTATTTACCTGACCAGAGATGTAGTGGGTAACGACGATCTTTTCATTGTATTGGGCGATACCATTTGCGAATATGATGTCAAAGATTTTCTTTCGCAATCCGGGTCCGTATTGGGGGTGAAGAAGGTTGATGATCCGAGGAATTTCGGTGTGGCAGAGATCGATGAACAAGGGATGATCACCCGCGTAGTGGAGAAGCCGCATATCCCAAAATCCAATATGGCACTGGTTGGTCTTTACAAGATCAGCGATACTGAGAATCTGTTCAACTGTTTGTCTGGCCTGATCCAGAAAGATGACCTCGGTCAGGATGAAACCAACCTGACGGATGCATTGGAGTGTATGATCAAGGCTGGCTCAAAGTTTTCTCCTTACAAAGTGTTGAACTGGTTTGATTGTGGGAAAAAGGATACCCTGCTGGAAAGCAATGCAACGCTTTTGAAAAAGTTTGGTGGGGTAGTGGCCGAGGAACACATTTTTGAGAACATCATTATTATTCCGCCCGTGTCCATTGCACCGGGCTGTGAAATACGCAACTCCATCATCGGCCCCAATGTGGCCATTGGCGAAAAGACTCACATCAATTATTCTATCGTAAAGGACTCTATCATCGGGTCATTCACTAAACTGTTTGATGTGGTGTTGCACGACTCCATCATTGGAAGTGACACAGAGATCAAGGGCGAGACGAGAACCCTTAATATTGGAGATAATACGGAGATCGATTTGGGGTGAGCATTGGCAATTGACAATTGGCTATTAACAATTGGATATGGAGAACCGCGTTTCTGCCCTTTTTAGCATTAAATATCCTCTCGTCCAGGCCGGGATGGTCTGGGTCTCCGGTTGGCGGTTAGCCGCGGCCGTTAGTAACGCAGGCGGGCTGGGTTTGCTCGGATCTGGATCAATGTATCCTGAAGTTCTTCGGGAGCAGATCCGTAAATGCAAAGCCGCAACGGATAAGCCTTTTGGCGTGAATGTTCCTATTTTGTATGCTGATATTGAAAAGCACATCGCTATTATTCTTGAAGAGAAAGTACCGATCGTTTTTACATCTGCTGGTAACCCCAAGACCTGGACTCCCGTGTTGAAAGACGCCGGGATCAAGGTAGTGCATGTGGTGAGCAGCAGTAAGTTTGCCGTAAAATCACAGGAGGCGGGTTGCGATGCGGTGGTGGCTGAAGGATTTGAAGCGGGCGGGCACAATGGGCGCGAAGAAACCACTACGATGGTACTGGTGCCGTTGGTGAAGGCAGCGGTAGACATTCCGGTGATTGCTGCAGGAGGTATTGCTACGGGCCGGCAGATGCTGGCAGCCATGGTTTTGGGTGCTGATGGGGTGCAGATCGGATCGAGGTTTGTGGCGTCTGATGAAGCGTCTTCCCATGTAGCGTTTAAGGAGGCTGTGGTGAACGCAGGGGAAGGAGACACACATTTAATGATGAAAGACGTTGTTCCTGTACGCTTGTTGAAGAATAAATTTTACGAGGAAATCAAAGCTGCGGAGCAACGCTGTGCAAGTAAGGAAGAATTGATTCAAATTTTAGGCAGGGGCCGTGCAAAAAAAGGCATGTTTGAAGGAGATATGGTGGAGGGCGAGCTGGAGATTGGTCAGGTAACTGCTGACATACATAAAATCATGCCGGCAGGGGAGATTGTTGCG